>JAZUKU010000039.1:0-7504 GCA_045643485.1 Treponema sp.
GCTGCGATGGCGCAGTTGCTTTAAGAAGTCCGTCTCTTGCACTTGAATACGCATTGAAGGCATGTGACATTGCCAAAGACAGCGGCATTATGATTAGTGCACTTGCTCCGTCATGGGTAATTCATGCTGTAGAAAAATACGGCTGTAAACCGATTGTCCTTGATGTTGCAGAAGACACAGGAAACATTACTGTAGAAAAAGCAGAAGAAGGAATCAAGAACGGCGGAAGGGTTTTAGTCCTTTCTGAAACAATGGGCATTCTTCCGGACATAAAGGCATTCCTTGCATTAGGCATTCCTGTTATTGAAGAAATATCACAGTCAGCACTTTCATATTATCCGCTTGATGAAAACGAAGAAGACGTTAAGAAAGCAATGGCTAAGCGTGCAGCAAATCCGCCAAAGGAAGGCGAAGAATATCCTGAACTTAAAGGCAAAAGGGCAGGCATGTACGGAACATTTACAATCATGGGAATGGAAGACCGTGACATAATTACTTCTGGTGGCGGTGCAATACTCATGGCTCCGGCAAGAAGGGAATGGATCGTGTTAAAGCATTTAGTTGATGAAGCTCCTTCAACAGACATTCTCTGCGACATGAACTGTGCACTGGCTTATGTAGAAATAAAGGAATTCAACAGAAACGAACAGACTCGCCGCGAACTGTTCAATGCATACTCAAGGGCAATAATGTCAGGCAGACACAAGACATTTATCCGTGCAGCAGACGACGGCTCAACAATATATTCTTTCCCGCTTGTACTTAACTCTGGATTTAAAGACGCAAAAAGTTATGCACAGCGTAAGGAAATTGAAATAAGGCCTGCATTTGAAAATTCAGTAATTGCTTTGCGCCAGGAAGAATTGCGTGAAAGCTGCAGAACTGCAAATTCACTTTTCCTTAGGACAGCTCTTGTTCCGTTATATCCGCGTCTAGGTCAGAAGGATGTTGCTAAAATCATAAAGATTCTTGGAACGCTTCCGTAATAAAGGATTCATTTGTAAATATGAAAAAGTGCGTAATTGTAGAAAATTCATTCAAGAAAGAATCTCTTCCGTTGGGTAAATCAATAAAGGATTTCCTTGCGCAGAAAAATATTGATTCAGAAGAATTTACTTACGACGGAAAAAATGTTTCTGACAAAGATTTAGCTTCTTTGATAAAGGATACTGATTTTGTAATTACACTTGGCGGAGACGGTACTGTACTTTTTGCAAGCCGCGTATGTGCTCCGTTATCAATTCCTGTATTTCCAATAAACTTAGGCGAATTCGGTTTTATTGCAGGCATTCAGAAGAATGAATGGCAGTCAGAACTTGATTTGTTTCTTGAAGGAAAAGCTCATATTCAGGAACGCTCTCTTGTAACCGCTGAAGTTTTACGAAAAGATAAAAGCATATTTACATGCAGCGGAATGAATGACATTGTAATTTCAAGTGCAACTTCAGTAAAAATAGTTAACATAGACGTTGACTACAACAAGGCTCCTTTGGGCCACTTTAAGGCAGACGGAATTATTTTTGCAACAGCAACTGGTTCTACAGCATATTCAGCAGCAGCAGGAGGACCAATTGTAGATCCTTCACTCAATGTACTGATTCTTACACCTGTAAATTCATTCAGCCTTTCTGCAAGACCTCTTGTGCTTAACCCGGAAAATGAAATATGCGTAACAGTTCTTCCTTCACGAGCAAGTCTTGAGCTTACTTGCGACGGACAGATTCCTTTTGCGCTTGAAGAAGATGATAGAATAAAACTTTGCGTATCTAAAGACAGAGCCACACTTGTATGCTCGACACAGCAGAAATTCTACGCTGCGTTAAGAAGCAAGCTTAACTGGTCGGGAGGCCCTCTTGCTTGAAGAACTTGATATAAAGGATTTTGCGTTAATTGACAGGGCTCATGTTGAATTCAACAAAGGCTTTACTGTATTAAGCGGTGAAACTGGTGCCGGAAAATCAATCCTCATAGGAAGCCTTGCTTTTGTTCTTGGAGGAAGGGCCGGTATGGAACAGATACGCACCGGTGCACACGAAGCAAGTGTAAGCGCATTGTTTTACCTTGAAGCAAAAGAAGCATACGCATGGCTTGAAGAACACGGAATTGAATCTGAAGAAAACCGCATTCTGTTAAGGCGTGTCGTTCGCGATACTGGTAAATCTTCTGCATGGATAGGTTCAACTCCGGTAACACGCGCAGACTTAATGGAATTTTCTTCATTCCTTGCAGACATACACGGTCAGCATGAACAGCAGTCACTCATGCGCATTCCCGAACACAGACGCTATCTTGACATATACGCCGGCATAACAGAAGAAGTTGCTTCGTTTACGGAAGTCTATAAGGCTCTTGTAGAAAAGCGTAATCTTCTTGAAAACTTCAACACTAACGAAAAAGAACGTGCTGAACGCGTAGAACTCCTGCAGTTTGCAATCAACGAAATTGAAGAAGCAAAGCTTAAGCCAAACGAAGATACAGATCTTGAAGCAGAAGAATCAAAGCTTGCATCTTTTGAAAAACTGTACGGCGAAATTACTGAAATAAACCAGATTCTTTCGTCAGAAGGAAATTCAATAATTCCTTTGCTCAAGAAACTGAAGAATCTTGTTCCTCATGCAGCTTCTTTGGATAAGGATTTATCTTCCCTTGACGACAGGCTTCAGTCATCATTTTACGAACTTGACGATATAAGCGAAGAATTCAAACGCTACGAAAATAATCTTGTATTCGACCCGGACCGTCTTGCACAGGTACAGGAACGTCTTGAGCAGATTTACAAGCTTAAGAAAAAATATGCTTCTTCAACAGCAGCTCCTCTTGCAGAAATACTTGAGTACGCACAGAAAGCTTCTGCTGAACTGGAAACGCTTACGGGAGCAGGTGCAGATAAATCAGCTCTTGAAGCAGAGATTGCAGCTCTTGAAAAAACAGTATACGCCAAGGCAAAGGCGCTTAATGCAAAGAGAAGTGCTGCATCTCAGAAAATGTCTTCAGAAATAGAAGCTATTCTTAAAACACTTGGAATGGCAAATGCAAGGTTCAGTGTAAGCCTTACCGAAAAGCCTGGTAATTCTGTTACTCAGAAATGCGGTCCTTACGGTATGGATGACATTGAATTCCTTATTGCAGCAAATCCAGGTTCAGAACTTCTTCCGCTTGCAAGAATCGCTTCCGGTGGTGAAATAAGCCGTGTCATGCTTGCAATGAAGTCTGTCCTTTCTGCAGCAGATACTGTAAATACGCTTGTGTTTGACGAAATTGACACAGGAATAGGCGGAGAAGTAGCTGTAGCTGTCGGAAGCCACATGAAAAAACTTGCAGAAAAAAAACAAATTTTGTGCATTACGCATCTTGCAAGTATCGCCGTTTATGCCGATAATCAAATTAAGATACAGAAAGGAGTGGAAGACAACAGTACACAGACACAAGTCTTCCCGATCGAAGGTGTTGAACGCGTAAAGGAAATTGCGCGTATGCTTTCAGGAGATCCTCAGTCAGAAGAATCTCTTGAACATGCAGCATCAATGCTCAGGAAATTCGGAGGAAAATAATGGCAAAGGTAAACAGTGAAGCCAGAGCAGAGTTCATGCAGAAGCAGCATGAATACAAGGAAAAGATTGACGAATCACTTAAGAAAGAAAAAGAAATCCTTACTGTAATGCGCAAAGACACAAGCGGTACTGCTTACAAAAAGCTTCTTCTTGCTGAAGAAGTAATTTATGTTTCAACCCTTTACATGACAATCAACAATATTTCCGTAGAATTGCTTGATACAAAAAACAATGATGCACTTAACGACAGCCGCAAAATGCTTTACAAGGCAATCATTTATCTTGAGGAAGTTGTAACGAATACTGTTGACTGCCCATATTCCGAACTTGAAGACAAGGTTGCCCAGATAAGCAATACTCCTCTTGAAAAGAGATATTATATTGTCCGCAAAATCGGACTTGCAATACGTATGCTTATGGATGCTTACGGTGAAAACACAAAATGGAAGTGGACGTTTGCTGAACTTCAGGCCCGTCTTGCCGTAGTTGCAAAAAACATGATCGACATGAAACAGGCTGCAAAGGATTATTTTGATCCAAGAGCAGCTGATTATGAAAATACAGTAAAATACGTTCGCCTTATCAGAAAACTTCTGGACCAGGGTGCAAACGGTTACCGCGACAGATACGAACTTTCTACACACCGTATCGATGACATGCGTATGGCCATGAACCTTCTGCTTGCGTTAAGAAGAATTGCAATTGTACTTGGTGACAAAGATCAGGCTGAAGAATTAAAGAAAAAGGTTGTTGTCTGGAAAGACAAACTTGCTGCTGACCAGAAAAACGGTATTGCTAACTAGTATGAAAAAGGAACTTGCTCTTAAGATTTTTGAAGGATTTTCCATTGAAAGATGGAATGATCTTGTTCGTCCATTCAGTGTTGTTGAAATGGATAAAGCCGCAGAAAAAATGGTTGTAGCTTACATAATCGGTAAGTTTGAAGAAAACCGCGGCGTTAAGGTTAACTGGAACTGGATTATCTATTCCTCACTTTTTGATTTGCTTAAAAAGATTGCACTCTGCGACATAAAAAGCCCTGTACAGCGTCTTATCAGAAATGAATATCCACAGGAATACATAAGGCTTAACGAATGGGTTCTTGAACAGTACAGGCCTTTGATTACTGACCAGGAACTTTATTCACAGTTTACGCTTTATATTGGCAAAACTGCAGGCTCTATTCCGTTTTCTCCTGGTGAAGAACAGACTGCACGCATCTTAAGGGCAGCACATAAGTATTCAACAAAACGCGAACTCGACATGATTTCTCCTGTTAACGAATCAAGCCGTCTTGAGCAGATAAAGAAGGAAGTTAATGCAGATTTGCAGAGCTTCCTTGACTTGAGGGGACTTCAGCTTCTTGTTACAAAGCAGAAACCGTTTGATTTCTTGATGCGCATAGAACAGCTTCGTTTCCAGACAAGATGGAATCAGACACCGCGCGTACCGGCAACTTCAGTTCTTGGACACTGTTTCTTTGTTGCTATCCTTACGCTTCTTTTAGGCCGCGAAACAGACGTTAAGATGAGCCCGAAACGCCTTTTCAACAATTACTTCAGTGCACTTTTCCACGACCTGCCTGAAAGCGTAACAAGAGACATTATTTCTCCTGTAAAGCAGGCAACAAATGACCTTCCTGCTGTAGTAAAGAATATTGAAGCTCAAATCGTAAACAACGAACTTGTTCCACTCATGGAAGACTTTTACCGTGACGAAATCCTGTATTTCACAAGCGATGAATTTGAAAACAGAATCATTGCAGACGGAGCAGTCCTCCACACAAGCTTTGAAGAAATGAACAAGCGCTTTAACAAAGACAACTTTAATCCTGTTGACGGTAAGCTTGTACGCCTTGCAGACCATTATTCTGCACTTATGGAAGCTGATTCTTCCATCCGCCACGGAATTACAAGTGCTCATCTTCAGGAAGGAAGGGCAAATCTTCTGCATACATACCAGCCTGGTACAATTATCAACGGTATTGATGCATACACGCTTTTCAATGCATTTGCAGACTGAAATCCGTCTTTTTTAACAAATATTCCTGTAAACTCAAAGCGTATTTTTTCCGAAAATAAATGAGTATGAAAGACTCTATTTGTTTAAGAAAGACATCTGCAGTAGTTTTACTGTTTTTAATATCAGGCTTTATTTTCTCCCTCAACACATTTGCACAGACAAAAAGCAATTCTTCTGACTATACGATATACACTGTTGAAAAAGGCGACAATCTTTACAGTGTTGCACGCAAGTTCGGTGTAGTATTTTCTGATTTATGTGAAATAAACGATTTTCCACGTGACTATTCGCTTAAGGTTGGACAGAAGATAAAGATTCCTGGCAAACAGAATGCTGCTAAAGCGGACAGCGGGGACAGACCCCTCGACACAAAATCAGACAAACCTTCAGAAAAAAAGACATCAGATTCCCAGACAGCCAAAAATACGGCAAAAGAGCCAAAAGAACAGCAGTTAAAGGATAATTCCCCTAAAAAGACACAGACTGAGCAGAGAAAATTCGATACATACACAGTACAGAAAGGCGATACATTCTGGCGCATTGCAAAAACAAACGACATTACAGTAGATGAACTCAAGAGCCTCAACAACCTTACTTCGGAAGCAACGCTTAAAGTAGGACAGAAACTTAAGATTCCTGTAACAATCGTAGATACAGCAAAGACAGAACTTCCTGACTTAAGTGAAGCAGATCCAAGAAAATATTCAGCAAAGAAAGGCGACTCTACACTCGAATGGCCTGTAAAAAATCCAAAGGTAACATACATCGAAGGAAAGGTTAGCGGCGTTCAGTTAAGTGCTGCAAAAAATGAAGCTGTTACTGCAATAAGAGCCGGAACAGTTTCGTTCATTGGTAATTACCGCGGTTACGGTCAGGTCGTTTTTGTTCAGTCAAAGACAGGTCAGATTTATGCTTACTGTGGTCTTGGCTCAATAAAGGTTCAGAAGGGACAGTACATTGTATTTGGTGATACGGTAGGAACTTCGGGACTTGATCCAATAAGCGGTACTTCTTCAATAAAGCTTATGGTTTTCCAGAAAAACCAGAATATTGACCCTGCCAAAGCACCGCGCGGCTAATTAAAATACAGTCTGCAAACTGACAATTTCAGTCTGTCAACCGCCAACTTCAGTCTGCAAACTAACAGTATTCAGTTTCCAAAAAGAAAATTATTTTCCTCAGGCAATGGTTTTTGAACAGCCATTGTATCTTTTATTGCACGCAGGAAAACTTCCATGCAGACACGTGCATCATCACATGCCCTGTGTGCGCTAACAACGTCAATGTCAAAACGTTTTGCAAGATTCTGCAGCTTGTACTGTCCTTTTTCTTCTGTTTCTTTTGCAAACTGAGGATATGCCCATCTGCTTAACGGAAGTGTATCTATGACTTTGTTATTAAGAGACGGCAGTAAAGAACGGTTAAGTTCACTGTTTATAAATCCCATGTCGAACGGTGCATTGTGAGCTACAAGAATTGTGTTGTCAATGAAGCGCAGAAAGTCAGGAAGAACTTTTGAAACAGGTTCGCAGTAAGCAAGCTGTTCATTTGTTATTCCCGTTAAGTTAGAAATGAATTCAGGTACTGCAACAGGTGGCTTTACAAGCTGATTGAATGTTGAAATTACGCCGTCTTTGTTAAATTTGACTGCACCAATTTCTATTACATAATCATCGAGACATTTTAGGCCTGTTGTTTCCGTATCGAATGCACAAAAAACTGACCCGCCATAAAGATAACGGGCCAGATGTTTGAAATTCCGGATAAGATGAATCTTAGATCCAGACATTAATTTGTTTTTTCCTCAGATTAATTATTTTGCTGCATCAAGAATAGCCATGATTTCTGCATTGATTTTACCGCAGAGTTCATCAGCTTCTTTCTTTGCTGCATCAAGTGCTGCATCTGTTGCTTCTGCTACAGGTACTGTG
>JAZUKU010000040.1:0-21786 GCA_045643485.1 Treponema sp.
GTGTATGAATTTTCGCGTACTTCCTTAATGAGTTCTTCTTTGTTTGTTACGATTCCGACTGTTGTAATTGCAAAGCTTCCGTGGTGTGAGTTTACGAGAAGTGGCTGCGGTTCATAATCGCTTATACAGCCAATACCCAGCTTTCCTTTCAGTTCTTCCATATCTTTTTCAAACTTTGTACGGAAAGGTGAATTCTTAATGTCGTGGATGGACTGTTCAAAGCGTCCTTCATCAGTATAAACTGCAAGACCACCGCGGCTTGTACCCAAATGCGAATGATAGTCTACGCCAAAGAATAAATCCAAAGAACAATCTGTTTTTGAAGCAACGCCAAATATACCACCCATAATGTTTTCCTTTATCTATTTTAATTAATGTAATCTTATAAATTAGAAAAGCCGGCGCTTTTTTGCAACCGGCTTTACTTTGACATGACTGTCTCTTATTTGTTTTCTGCTTTGATACCGTAGCGCTTGTTGAAGCGGTCGATACGTCCTGCTGTGTCTACGAGCTTCTGTTTACCAGTAAAGAACGGGTGACAAGCAGAACAGATTTCAACGTGGATATCTTTTACAGTTGAACGTGTTTCGATTACGTTGCCGCAAACGCAAGTAATCTTTGTTAATTCGTAATTTGGATGTGTATCCTTTTTCATAAAAAACTCCTGTATTCTTGCCCGATACTGAAGAAAGCCCGGTTACCACTAGCTTGCGCAATAAAACAGCGCTTCTATCATTCCGCCACCGTTAACAATCAAATCAATACCACAAGATGGTTTGTTAATATAGAAATATTTATACAATAAATACTCTTTTTATTCAATAGCAGCAGAACCGGCATTCATGCTTGCGAGGAAGGCATCATTGTCTTTAGTCTTTTTCATCTTGTCCATGATAAGCTCAAGCATGTCTGCATCTTCCATAGGATTAAGTACCTTGCGCAAAATCCAGATTTTCTGCAGTTCGTTTTCAGTAAGAAGAAGTTCTTCTTTTCTAGTACCAGACTTCTTGATGTTGATTGCAGGGAACAGACGGCGTTCTGCAAGCTTACGGTCAAGGTTGATTTCACTGTTGCCGGTACCCTTGAATTCTTCGAAGATAACTTCATCCATGCGGCTTCCGGTTTCAATAAGTGAAGTAGAAATGATTGTTAAAGAACCGCCCTCTTCTACGTTACGTGCTGCACCAAAGAATCTCTTAGGCTTATGAAGTGCATTTGAATCTACACCGCCGGAAAGTACTTTACCAGATGTTGGAACAGTCTGGTTGTATGCGCGTGCAAGACGTGTAATTGAGTCAAGAAGGATTACAACATCACGCTTGTGTTCAACAAGACGCTTTGCCTTTTCAAGAACCATTTCTGAAACCTGTACGTGTCTTGTAGCCTGTTCGTCGAATGTAGACGAAATTACTTCTCCCTTGATTGCCCTTTCCATTTCAGTAACTTCTTCCGGACGTTCATCAATAAGAAGCACGATAAGGAATACTTCAGGATTGTTTGCTGTAATTGCATTTGCAATCTTCTGCATGAGGATTGTCTTACCTGCTTTAGGAGGAGCAACAATCAAAAGACGCTGACCTTTACCAATCGGGCTGAACAAGTCAACGATACGTGTTGAAAGTTCTGTAGAAACTGTTTCAAGCTTAAGCTTTTCGTCCGGATAAAGCGGAGTCAGGTTTTCAAAAGGAATACGTGTCTGTGCAACGCGTGGTTCATCAAAGTTAACTGTTTCAATACGGAGCAATGCAAAGAAGCGTTCACCTTCTTTTGGAGAACGAGTCTGTCCGTAAATTGTATCGCCAGTCTTTAAGTTAAAGAGGCGGATCTGGCTTGGGCTTATGTAAATGTCATCAGGGCCAGGAAGATAGCTGTTCTGCGGACTGCGTAAGAAACCGTATCCGTCAGGAAGTATTTCGAGGGCACCTTCTGCAAAAATAATTCCGCCGTGTTCTGTGTGTGCTTTAAGGATTGAGAAAATAAGGTCCTGCTTTTTCATAGACGGAAGGTCTTCTGCATTCATTCCGTACTGCATTGCAAGGTCCCTTAATTCATGCATGCCCATTTTTGTAAGTTCATTTATCTTTAAGCGTGGCTTAGATTCGTATTCTTCTGGGTTTTCAATGCGCTGTGCGGCTTCGATTTCTGCTTTCTGTTCTTCGAAAGACTTGTGGTAATTGTTACGCTGAAAACGTCTGTTGTTCTGGAAGCGGCTCTGATTGTTGCCGTTACTGTTCCAGCGCTTTTTTTCTTCAGGAGCAGACTGTGCGGCTGGTGCTGAAGATGTTTCTGCAGAAGGGGCTGCAGCTGGTGCAGAAGATTCTGCTGCAGGTGCGGCTGTCTGTTCTGCTTTTGTTGTTTCCTGAGCCGGTGCTGATTCTGCTGCAGTAGCAGCATTTTCTGCTGATGATGCTTCCGGTTCTGCAGCCTTTTTTCTTACGATTCTTTTGCGTACCGGTTTAACTGGTTCGGCTGATGGTGTTTCTGCAGTTGTTTCTGCAGACTGTGCTGTTTCGTTCTGTGCAATTTCCTGATTTTCTTCAGCTTTTTCTGAAGAGCGGCGTTTAGTAAATGCCATTTAAAATTTCTCCATGAGAATTAAAAGATTGTATATAAAATTTAAATTGGATTTTCAAAAAAAATACTCTTTTGGAAAGGTTAATTAATCTTACCCCTAAAATAATGAAATTGTCAAGAAATCAGTGAGCTTCTTTTGTTTCGATTTTAAGTGCATTTTTAAATTCGGCAGATGCTACACTGAAAATGTCTGTGTCAGGAATCTGGTCAATCATTTCTACCTGACCTTCAAATTCAACTTTATCTGCAATGCGTAATCTTGAAGTCTTAATGTTTCCCTTTACCTTGCTTCCGTTGCAAAGTTCAACTCTTTCCTTGCCTTCTATGTCGCCTTCAATTTTACCGGAAACGACAATTGATTCTGCTGTCATTTTATCTACTTTGCATACAGCAGTTTTATTTATTTCCAAAGCACCAGTTGCTTTAATTGTACCGTTAAATTTTCCTGTAATTACAAGATTGTCTGTGAACTCGAGTACTCCGTTGAATTCTGTCTGCTGACCAAATACTGTCAGATTATTTTTTTCACTTGCCATAAAATTATTTTACCTCATTTTCTGATTTTTTTGCAACTATTGTCTGTCTTGTCAATTCTTCAATTACAAGAAGTGCAAGAAAAATCAGTGCCAGTACAGGGAAATAGTCTCCGTGCTTGTTATAGAAAGATATTCTGTTGTTCTTCTTTATTTTTACGTCTATGCAAAGCGATGTCTGTTCAAAAGACGGTGCTTCCTTTACTACGCGGCCTGTGCTGTCAATGTAACATGTTACGCCGCTTGCCGTACTTCTTACTGTAGGAATACGGCTTTCTGCACTGCGGAATGCTGCCATTGAAAGATGCTGGTACTGACATGCTGCGTTGTGTGCCCACGCATCATTGCTCATGTTAATGAATACGTCAGGACCATTTTCGTTTTCAGTAAAGAATCTTCTTGTTAAGCTTCCGAATGTATCTTCAAAACAGATTGGTGTTGAAAAACGTATGCCTCTTGATTCAAATACAGTTGCTTCTGTTCCTGGAGTCCATAAGTGCGTGTCACCTTCGAGAAGTATCTTGTAGAATGACGGGAATATGTTTCCATAAGGAAAATATTCAGTAAACGGTACGAGATGATTTTTTTTGTAAACTACTGGTTCCGGAGGAATTATGTTGTTCATTCTTGAATCGAAAAGCAGTGCTGAATTATAGTCATCTGTATAATAATTTGTGCCTTTTACAGAATGCTGGTTTCCTGTTACGAATGCACAGTCTTTTGAGTTAAAGTATTCGAGCAGTTTTGTAATCATCTGGTAACGATCGTAATCTGATTTTTCCGTGTAGTTGTATACGATTGGAGAAACTACAGCTGTTTCCGGCCATACCACAATCTGTATGTCAGGATTTTCACTCAAAGCCCTGTCAGTAAGCTTTTTAAGCGTATTTATGTCTTTTTCGTAATTCTTTACACCGTTGAGCCAAGGATCACAGTTGTTCTGTACTGCAGCTATTTTTACGTATTCTCCTGGAGATTCGTTTTCCTGCTGTATTGTAATTGCACCGAAAATTAGTACTGAAAGTGTAAGCGAAACAAGTATAACAAGAGCGCCTTCTGTTTTCTTTACTGATTCGAGAAGCCTGTATGAAAATTTCTTAATCTTAATGTTTACAAATGAGTTTACTAAAAGTGCACCTGTTGCAGAAAAAAATGCAAGGTAGAAAGATACGAACCATACTCCGCCAAATGATGCAGTCTGCAGGAGAAGAGGATTTTTCCACTGTGTGTAGCCTATTAGACCGTAGCTTAAGCCAAGAAAGTATGAGTCCTTGAACTTTTCGTAAATAACCCACACTGCAGCAAGACTTACTGCTGTAAAGAAATTTACAAGGTTTTCCGTAAGGAAATTATTTAATGACTTTGACAAAGTCTTGTTTTTTTCGAGAAGAATGTAAATGTATCTTAATAAGACGAATGTTACTGCGTTGTAGATTCCGTAGAAAATGCATATTACTGCAAGGAAATACCATGCATACGCAATGAACCAGTAAACGAAGAGAACGTAATCAATAAGGCCGAATATAAATCCGTAAATCCAGACATAACGGGCCCTAGTATTTAATACAATGTAAAAAACTGGAATTAACGTTACGAAGCCAAAAAAAGAAATACCCCGGCTGTTAACGAAACCAGGGTGTGCTAATGAAAAAAGAAATGCTGCAATTAAAGTGAGAGCTAATTTTAACAGGAAACTTTTTCTTGAAGAATCAGTCATATCAGTTTTCTGAATTTTCTGTACTACCTGTATTATCTACCGGTAAATCCCAAAGAGCTTTTTTAAGTTCCTGACCAGAACGGAAAGCGGCAACATAATGCGGAGCTACTGAAAGCTGTTCTCCTGTCTTAGGATTTCTTGCCTTAGCCCTGCCCTTGCGCAATCTTGGTTCGAAAGTACCAAAACCACGTAACTCTATTGTGTTTCCGTCTTTTAACGAAAGCTTTAATTGTTCAAGAAGGTTTTCTACAACATCCTGAACAAGGCGCTTTTCACATTTTGTATTCTGGTAAACAGCTTCTACTAAATCATATTTTGTAATCTTTTTTGAAGACATCTAACACCTCAACAAAATTTGAAAAGTTCTTTAAAAACAAACAGGATGCTTATCAAAGCATCCCGTCTGCCTTATTTTGCTTCTGCAGCAGGAGCAGCAAATGTTACGTTGTAAAGTTTTGCCATGCGGCTCTTCTTTCTAGAAACAGCCCATTTGTTCATGACACCCTTTTTTACAGCCTTATCAAGCTTAGAAACGAAATCTTTCAAAGCTGTTGCTGCCAGATCCTTGTCTTTTTTCTGAATTGCAGCCATATACTTACGTGCATAAGTATGGCATTCTGATTTTACTGCTTTATTATGCAAACGGCGAACTTCGCTCTGTGCATATCTTTTCTGAGCAGATGATTTTTTAGTTGCCAAAGGAATACCCCCAATAAAAACTGTTCCGTATTTTAATATATTGAATATAAATAGTCAAGCATATTGCATTTTAACTTTTGTATGTTATAATTTTTATTGAAGGAGAAAAGCTTTTTTTAATGGACGAAAGCAACACCGGAAATTTCATAAAAGAACGAAAGACTTTCTTTATTGTCCCGGATCAGACCCTGATTCCAGCAAGCTACCTTGAGGAATTCCTTACAGAGGGTTATGAATGCTATTTCATTGAAACTGACAAAAACTGCACTATAGACAAAAAAGTGCGTATCCTTAAAAACATTTTCAAAGACAGCATTTTCCTTTTCAATATTGACTATAAGCTTCCTGACATTGACTGGTCTACTTACCTTAAGGGACTTCAGACTACAATAAGGCCTACAATTTCACTTGGTGCGCTATACCTTAAAAGGCCTACCCTTCAGGAAAAATATGAGCTTGAAAAGACTTATCTTTTTGACATTGGACTTAGAGCCGGATGCATTCAGCTGGAATACAGAAAAAATGCAAACTTTGCAATTATTGAGAAAGTTCTTTATGCAAACCAGGCTATGGGACGCCGTAAGTTTGTACGTGTTATCTGCGATTCATGCTCGCTTTCATTCGTTTATAATGGAGAACAGTTCAGCGGTATTGTCCAGGACATAAGCTTAAGCCACTTCAGCTGTACTTTTCCAGGTTTCTGTCCAATAAAACAGTATGAAAAGGTAGAAAACATTCAGATTAAGATAAAGGGAATTGTCATCCGTACAGATGCAGTTCTCTTCATGGAACGCATGACTTCAAGCGGCATGCTTTTTATTTTTGCCTTTACGAACAAACAGGGTGCAAACGGCCTTGACGGTTATGTCAAACAGATGCTTATTCCTAAGCTTTATGCAATCATGAGCGAAAACTTTGACAGTATTACAAAAACACTTTTCAACAATCTTGATTTTGACACCGGAAAAGACGATGTCATGAAGCAGCAGGAACAGCGTGAGGCAGAAAAACTTTATGAAGAGCTTAAAAATGCCAAGTAACTGGTTATTGACATTAAGCCTTTATTTTGTGTAAAATAGCGTAATTGTTTATTGATGGAGGATAGTCATGGCTGGAGCCAGTAAAAACTCTCGTACTGCATCTGCTACTCAGAAATTCATGTGCTCATGTGGTGGTGAAATTATAATGAAATCAGTATTTGCTAACGGCAAACTTAAGAATATTGCAGAATGCAATAAATGTAAGCGCACAGAACGCCGTCCTAAGGATTTCAAATAATTCTATTGAGTGTGATTATAAGAAAAGCTTCCTGTTACGGAAGCTTTTTTTTTTGCAGTTTTGATTTTTGTAAAATCTTTTTTATTTAAGTTTCTTTATTCAGCGGAACTTTTCTGCGGGCTCTTATACTTCGAGGGAATCTTCCGGTAATGAACGCCAGTATGCAAGCTGATTTTCAATGAGCTGCTTTGATTCATCGAGTATAGTCATGTAGTCTGACTTTGACTTTGGTGTATCGTAAACTTTAAGCACTTTAACGCGGTATGAACCTTTGTACAGGCTTGAGAAAATATTCTTTAAGTCAGCAAGTTTCCATCCGCCGTCCAGTGCACAGCATACTACAGGAAGGTTTACTGTTTCTTCGAGCATTCTGAATCCTGCTGAATAGAACTTTCCTACGTTACCGTCGCGGCTTCTTGTTCCTTCTGGGAATATTACCGGCAATATCTGATTGTCTGCAGCTGCCCTTTTTCCGAATTTATTTAATTCACGCATACAGTGTGTCATGTTTCCTTTTCGTGGAATCATGCAGTGCTGCTGGCTTCTTAGCATTTTGCCTACCATTGGTGCTGAACTTAAGCCGTCTTTTGCTACGAAACGAACTTTGTGTCCAAGGAAATAATAAAGGTAAACGACAATATCTATGAGGGACTGATGGTTTGAAATTACAACAAACTGTTCAGGAAGATTTTCCTTTGATTTTTTGTCGCCAAGGAAATAGAATTTTCTGTAAAGGCGAAGGATTGCAAAAAACATTCTGCTTGATCTGTTTGTAATGTAATTTGACCAGAAAAGTGCCCATTTCTTGTTGAGCGGATATGTTATGCAGAGCATAAATGTCGGAAAACCGAGTGCGAGTAAAATACATGTCAATGCTATGAAACTTGCCATAATGAAATAATTATATTAAAGCGGAAGGAATTTTTCAATTGCAGAAACAATGTCGCTCAACGGATTGAACATTCTTCTTGTCATGGGAACGCTTGTCGTAAACTGCTTGCCGTATCTTTTTTCGACGATTCTTCTGTCGAGCACTACTATTACGCCTTTGTCTGTCGAACGTCTTATTAATCTGCCGAAGCCCTGGCGGAATTTTATTACTGCATGAGGTACGCTCAGTTCCATAAAGCTTGAGCCTCCCCTTTTTTCTACAGCTTCACTTCTTGCTTCGAATACAGGATCGTTCGGGACTGCAAACGGAAGCTTTACTATAATTACCTGACTTAAGCTGTCACCCGGAACATCAACTCCTTCCCAGAAGCTTTCAGTTGCAAACAGTACGCTTGTCCTGTCCTGCTTGAAATTTTCCAGTAAGCGGAACCGGTCATCGTCTCCCTGCTTGAGCAAAGTGTACGGTGCATTCTTTAAATATACTCTTGCAGAATTATATGCATTCTTTAAGCTGTCGTATGATGTAAACAATACAAGTGTCCTTCCATTGGCTGCAGTAATCAAACGTGGAATTGCGTCTTCTATCCACGGCTGGAAGTTTGGATCATTTGGCTCAGGGGCATCGCTTGTTACGCCGAAAATCATGTTCGTCATGTACGGGAACGGGGATTCAAATTCTCCCTGCGAGATGCGTTCCGGTTCTGCAAACTTAATGCCTGTCCTCTTCATCCAGAAGTCGAATGTTACGCCAGTCTTTAGAGTTGCGCTTGTACATACTACAGTTGAGATTGGCTCAAATACGCCTGTGTTCATCATTGGGGCTATGTCGAGCGGAGTCTGCGTCAGTTCTACAAAATAAATTGTTTCTTCACCGGAATTCTTTGGCAGAAGCTTTTTTACCTGCATCCAGAATACAGTGTCTTCCTTTTCGCTCCATTCCATGAACGATTTGCACAGTACGTTTGCGGCTTCAAGTCTTCTTACGATTGTCTTTGTTTCCCAGACTGACGGCATATCCATGTCATCTTCTTCAATGCCGTTAAGGACCTGCCTTACAATGTTAATGAATGCGGCTAAGTTTTCACTCAGTTTTTTCAATTCTGCTAAAACGGGCTGGAAACGGATTTCCGTTGCTTCGTAAAGTCTTAACGTATAGTCTTTGTCGAGGCTTTCGAGAGCGGCTTCATCGAGGCACATTAAGCTGTCCTTGATTGCGTTTACTGATGCTGCGGCTTTTGCGCTTACGTCACCTTCTGAGCTTAATACGCTTATCTGCTGCAGAAGTCCTGACATACTGCCGTGCCTCATTCTGAACAGAAGGTTTACCTGCTTTAAGATTTTGTATCTTGTTATCGTTTCGCTGAAAAAACTTGTTGCGCTGTCTTCAATTCCGTGTGCTTCATCAAAAATGATTCTGTGGTACGGCGGAAGAACTGCGGTGTCGTCATAACCTGCTCCGTTCATGCGGCTTTCAATGTCTGCAAAAAGAAGGTGATGGTTTACAACGATTATGTTTGCGTCGCTTGCATCCTTTCGTACTTTCATTACGAAACAGTTTTCGCGGTACGGACAGCGGCCTCCCATACAGGCGTCACTTTCGCTGTTTATTCTTGACCACAGCTGGTCCGGCGGATTGAATGCAAGGTCGCTTCTTGAACCAGTTTCAGTTGTCTTTGTCCAGTCTGCAATTTTGTCAAAAAGTTCTGTGTCTTCGCTGAAAAGGTCACGTTCATTTCCGGCATCGGCTAAGCGGCGGAGGCATACGTAATTCTGGCGGCCCTTTAAGAGAACGGCTTTAACTTCCTTTCCGGTAATTTTCTTTGCAGCAGGTATGTCTTTTTCAATAAGCTGCTGCTGTAAGTTTATTGTACCTGTTGAAATTACGACTCGCTCTTTATTTTCAAGAGACCATAGGATTGACGGTATGAGGTATGCGTAACTTTTTCCGACCCCGGTGCCTGCTTCGAAAACGCCTATTTTGTTTTTGTTGAATGATTGTGCTATGTTTTTTAAAAGCTCTATCTGTGACTGACGTTCTTCAAAATGTTCGTTCTGCTTCGAAAGAGTACCGCCGTTTGAAATTAATTTTGCTGTTTTTTCTATGTTCAGTGGAATAAGTACTTTTGGCTTTATTGGTTCAACTACAACATATACTTCTGTAACTTCATTGTTGATAATATAGAAGCCAAGTGAAGTATCGGTTGCGTTAGCAGCTATGTTCTGGTCAGCATTGCTTGGTTCTATTATACCGCTTGGGTGGTTATGAATAAGAACGTGACCTTCGCGTGCAGTATTTGTATTTACTATTACAGAATCTTCATTTCCGCGTGAACCGACTTTAACTGAAATGATTATTCCCTGAGCATTAATTGTACCCGCCCAGAATACTTCATTTCCTTCAGCTTCCTGTATATCTGAACGCATTTGAGTAATTACATTCTGTGTAAACCTTTTGGAAACGTCCATTTTATCCCCTTTTTCTTTATTTCCCTTTATTCCATTAATATAATAAAATTTATTGAATAAAAAATCTATTGTGATATAATTATATTAAGAGAGTGTTTATGATTTTTAAGACCTTTAATCTTGAAGTTTCTATCTTAAGTATTATCATTCTTTTTATAATCCTTAACAGAAACCTCCGTACAACTCATAAAGAAATTATTGTTGTTCCCTTCACAAAAGTATTGATTGCAGCAATACTTTGTTCCGTTATAGAATTTTTATGGAGCCTTACCCTTCTAGGATACCTTAATTTTTATCCTTCACAGCAGCTTCTTTTCATATTTACATCATTGCTTTTTATATGTTCCTGTTTTGTTGCATACCGTTATATCAGTTTTACCGAATATTTTGTTGATTCCGATTACAATAAAGACTTTAACCTAAAATGTATTGCCGCACTTCCGCTTTTTGTCATTTCGCTATTAATACTTCTAAACTATCCTTCTCGTTTTCTTTTTACAATCGACGAAAACCTTCAGTATAAGCCTTCTTCCTATTCAATATTAATTTATCTTTTTGAAAATTTTTACTACATTTTTTCCATAATCAGAATTTTCGTACTTTTCTGCAGACTTAAGGACAAGGAACGCAAAAAGCAGTGTATTGCAGTATTTATATTCAACCTTATTCCTTTATTTGGAAGTCTGGCACGATTGTACAATCCTTATATGCCTTATTATACATTAAGCTTCCTTCTTTCTGAATTAGTTATATTTCTTTTCATTCTTTCAAAAGAACGTGAAAAACTTATACGCGAAATTATTTTCAAGCAGGATCAGGAAGAAATTAAACGTAGTACGCAGATCATTGATATTCTTTCTTCTGATTACACATCTGTTTATTACGTTAACATTGACACAGGACTCGTCATTCCATACCGAATGAATGACCGTACTAAAATGTTCCTTGGTCCTAAAGCAGACGGCAACACAAACATAAATTATTCTGAGCAGATTAAGCTTTATATTGATTATGGTGTTTCTGAAGAAGACAGGGATTTCATACAGGAATTCTGTTCCGTTGAAAATATCCGCAATACATTGAAATTCAGCAAAAGTGCCCAAAAGTCCTATGTAAATGATCTTGGATATTATTGCGAAATAAAAATCGTAAAAGTAGGAACTTCTGAAAATTTCAGTGAAATAGCATTAGGATTTGCAAACAAGGATAATGAAATCCGCGCTCAGCAGCGCCAGAATCTTTTCATAGAAGATGCCCGTAAGAAAGCAGAAATGGCAAACAAGGCTAAAAGTTCATTCCTTTTCAACATGAGTCATGACATACGAACACCAATGAACGCCATAACCGGATTTACCAACATGGCCCTTAAAAATTTAAATAACACTGAAAAAATTACTGACTGTCTTAAAAAAATCCAGACAGCAAGTGATCATCTGCTTAAGCTTATAAATGACGTTCTTGACATGTCGCGCATCGAAAACGGAAAGACAACAATCAACGTATACCCTTCAAGCATTAAGGATATTTCAGACCAGATTGTTTCTATGACCAAGCAAAGCGCAGAAGCAAAGAATCATACATTTAATTCCTACCTGTATGATATAAGGAATAATTATGTATTCATCGATTCGCTTCATATTAATCAGGTTCTTATCAATCTTATCGGTAACTCAATAAAATATACCCCTGACGGCGGAAAGATAGATTTCTCAATAAGACAGGTTCACTGCAGCGAAAACGGTTATGCTTCATTTGATTTCAGTGTAGCAGATAACGGAATTGGCATGAGTGATGAATTCCAGTCAAGACTTTTTGGTGCATTTGAACGAGAGCGTTCTTCTACAGTAAGCGGTATTGAAGGAACAGGACTCGGACTTTCAATTACAAAAAATCTTGTAGACCTTATGGGCGGAATCATTGACGTTCAGAGTGTTCAGGGAAGCGGTACTACAATAACAATTCATATTACTTTCAAAATTTGCGAACAGGAGCTGTACAAACAGGAAACAGTTGTTGTCAAGAAACCATATTCCCTTAAGGGCAAAAAAGTTCTTCTTGTTGAAGACAATGACCTTAACCGCGAAATTGCAGTTGATATACTTCAGGAAGAAGGCCTTATTGTATTCGAAGCAAAAGACGGCGTAGATGCAGTTGATATTATTTCCAAAGCAGAAAAGGATGCGTATGACTTTGTACTTATGGACATCCAGATGCCTGTTATGGACGGATACGCAGCTACTCAGAAAATACGTTCTCTTGAAGAATGCCCTCTTCAGAATATTCCTATTTTTGCACTTACAGCAAATGCTTTTGACGACGACAGAAACAAAGCTGAACAGGCAGGCATGAACGGTCACATTACAAAACCAATTAAAAATGATGAACTGTTCAGCACAGTCAATGATTATTTCAATCATGTCGAATAAATCGAATCGAAGCGCCCATTACCCTATTATTTAGTAGTTTTAAAATAACCACTTTTAGTAGTTGCTTTTAAGACCACCTTATTGACAAATATTGTTAAATTAAATACATTGTATTTATGATTGAAAAACTGGAATTATTTGGATTAACAAAACTCGAATCTAAAATATACTTAAAGCTCCTTTCTTATGAACAGCTTGGCTGTTATGAACTGGCAAGTGAAACGAACATCAATAAGTCCAATGTTTACAACTCAATTAAATCTCTTGAAAAAAAGGGTGCTGTATATGCAATTGAAGGAAACGTAAAAAAATATACAGCAGTACCAGTAAAACAGTTTCTTCATAACAGACTTCATGAATTACAAAAGAACGCTGAATACATAATGGAAAATGCTCCTTCTCATGAAATAACAAATACCGGTTACATTACAATTAAGGGAGAAAGAAACATCAGGAATAAGATAGCTCAAATGCTTAGTGAAACACAGCTCCGCCTTTACATACTTGCAGAGACTCCGTTACTTGAAGCATTCAGGGATCAACTTTCTGAACTTGTTGAAAAAAAAATTAAAGTCGTTATTTTTAATGATGAATTTGTTCTTAAAGGTGCAAAAATATATAAAGTAAAACCTGAAAGCGGACAGCTTCGTTTCATAACTGATTCCAATTTTGTACTTACAGGCGAACTTACAGGCAGTGAAAATGATACATGCCTTTATTCAGGACAAAAAAATCTTGTAGAAGTCATGAAGGAAGCTCTTGGAAGCAAAATTCCAAAAAACTGAAATAATTAAACGAAAAAAAATAAACTGATATAAATGGAGATAAAAAATGAAAATCGGAATTTTAGGTTACGGTAATTTAGGAAAAGGAATTGAATGTGCAGTAAAGAACAGTCCTGACTGCGAACTTACAGCAGTATTCACAAGACGCGATCCTTCTTCAGTAAAGATTCTTACAGAAGGCGTACCAGTTTACAATGTTGCTGACGTAGAAAAGCACAAGGACGAAGTAGACGTACTCATTATCTGCGGAGGAAGCGCTACAGACTTACCAAAACAGACACCGGAATACGCAAAGTATTTCAACGTAATTGACAGCTTTGACACACACGCACGCATTCCGGAACACTTTGCAAACGTAGATAAATCTGCAAAAGACTTTAAGCATACAGCATTAATCAGCTGCGGCTGGGACCCAGGCATGTTCAGCCTTGCACGACTGTACGCAAACTGCATACTTCCTGACGGAAACGATTACACATTCTGGGGAAAAGGCGTTTCTCAGGGACACAGTGACGCAATCCGCAGAATCGAAGGCGTAAAGGACGGAAAACAGTATACAATTCCGGTAGAAGAATCACTTAAGGCAGTACGTAACTGCGAAAATCCTGAATTGACAACAAGACAGAAGCACACAAGAGAATGCTTTGTCGTAGCAGAAGAAGGCGCAGACCTTGCACGCATTGAAAAAGAAATTAAGGAAATGCCTAACTACTTTGCAGACTACGACACAACAGTACACTTCATCTCAGAAGAAGAATTAAAGAAGAACCATTCCGGCATACCTCACGGAGGATTTGTTTTCAGAACAGGCAAAACAGGCTGGGACAAGGAATACAACAACGTAATCGAATACAGCTTAAAGCTTGACTCAAACCCTGCATTTACCTCAAGCGTAATACTCGCATTCGCTCGTGCAGTAAACAGAATGAACAAAGAAGGCATGCTCGGCTGCAAGACAGTATTTGACGTACCGCCGGCTTATTTAAGCCCTCTGTCAGCAGAAGAAATCCGCGCACACTTACTGTAATCATCCCGGAAACAGCCGCCGTTTGCGCAACAGACACCGGTCTGCAAAACAGACACCAGTCTGCAAAACAGACACCAGTCTGCAAACACGGCGGCGCTTCGCAAAAAGAAAACACACAAGGAGAACATAATGAATTCATTCCTCGAACAATCAAACTTCCTCAAAACAAACAGCGCCGCCTCCCTCCTCCAGCAGTACGGCTCCCCTTTATACGTATACAATGAAGAAATCCTCCGCCAGCACATGCACGCAGTAACCCAGGTAATCACAAAATACCCGTACACCGCAAACTATTCTGTAAAGGCAAACACAAATATAAACATTCTGAAGATAGCATTGGAAGAAGGCGTAAACTGCGACGCAATGAGCACAGGCGAAATCCAGATGCTTTTAAAAGCAGGCTACCCGTCAGAAAAAATCTTCTTCGTTCCAAACAACGCAAGCAAAAATGAACTCCAGTTTGCACTCGAAAATAAAATCATGACAAGCTTAGACTCACTTTCCCAGCTTGAACGCTTCGGCAAACTCTGTGAAGAACTCAACATCCCTTCAGAAAACAGAAAGTGTGCAGTAAGAATCAACCCAGGAGTTGGAGCCGGTCATCACGAAAAAGTAATCACAGCCGGAAAGAAAACAAAATTCGGCATACAGGAATCAGACATACCGCAGATCTTTACAATCGCACAAAAATACGGAATCCGCATAGCAGGAATCAACCAGCACATAGGCTCACTGTTCATGGACCCGCAGCCATACCTCGATGCAGTAACAAACCTCCTGCGCATCGCAATGCAGTTCCCTAAGCTCGACTTCATCGACTTCGGCGGCGGTTACGGAATTCCGTACCATAAGCTAACAGACGAAGCAGAATTCCCAATGGAAGATTTCAAGAACCGCCTCGAACCAATAATCGACACATTCGTTGAAAACTACACAAGCTCACAGAAAGGCGGCTCTGACGAAAACAAGATACCGTTATTCAAAAGCGAACCAGGACGTTATTGCGTAGCAGAAGGCAGCATAATTCTTGGAACAGTACACGCAGTAAAACAGAACAGCGGAAAAACATACATCGGCACAGACATAGGCATGAACGTACTCATAAGGCCAAGCATGTACGACTCATGGCACGACATAGAATTCATCCGTGACGGAAAAACCGTAAGCCGTGACACACTCACAGAACAGACAGTCTGCGGAAACATCTGCGAAAGCGGAGACCTTCTTGCAAAAGACAGACAGTTACCACAAGCCCGCGAAGAAGACATCATCTGCGTACTCGACACAGGAGCATACGGATACAGCATGTGTTACCCTTACAACAGCCGCCCGCGTCCAGCCGAAGTCCTCATCTGCAAAGACGGAACCGTAAAGCAAATCCGCCGCTCCGAAACAATCGAAGACCTCATGTCACTCTTCTGATTTTTCAGGACGAAACCTTTCTGCTGACCGGCGTTCCGCACTTCGCTAACGCTCACCGTCCTCACTTCGTTCCGGTCGGCTAAAGGTGCTCCATGCCGGCGTAAGCCGTATGCTGTATAAGTTTTTTTATTTTTCTAAAGCCTGAATCATTTCAACAAGTTTCTGCCGGTGAACAGGAAGCGTTACTTCTGCTGAAGTTTTGCCTTCGTCCGTATACCATACCTGCTTGTCAAAATGTTTTGCTAAATCATCACTCTTGAAATGCACACCGTAAAGTGCAAAGACCGTATTCCTTAACAGACGCAGCTCTGCTTTGCTCAGCTTTGTAAGGACTTCATTTACATATTTACCATATTCGTCTTCCGTATAACCGTTGATTGCCATTGCGTAAAAATCAGGGTCTCCCCATGTACGACGGATGCGGAATACTTCGGTATATTCTTCACCGGCAACCATATAATATATGTTACCACCAAAACCAACACACCATGTTGCATATGCATAACGTACTGGTCCTGTAAGTTCTTTAGAATAATTATTCAATTCCATTGGTTCAAATATCCACTTCCCATCTGGTGATACACATACTAATTTTGAAGAAGTTCCATAAGATAAACGTAATTGATATGCATTACCTTGTAAATCATATTGAATTTTATCACTTATCTTCACAAATAAATATGCATCTTTATTTCCTTTCCAATACTCTGTCATTAAATCTACTGTTGAATAATAAGTCTTTCCCCAAACAAGTACTTCTGCTTTTTCAAACGCAATTCCCATTCCCAGTTCTTCCGCACGTTTTTTACTTTCTTCAAACTTTTTGCTGTCATATTTTTTTAAATATTCAAAAGCTTCTTTATTACTGTAGATTTTTCCTTCTGTATCTACAGCTCCAGGTAATCCTTCTTTATCTACATAATAAATAATATAACCATCATCTTTTTTTAAGATAAAACATACACCTGAACCTGTTCTTATAAATTTTTTTCTTTCATCTACTTCTCTAATTGATATTGAACAGTTATTGTCTATAGAGCCAAAAGCATAATCTTTAAGAACATAAGGTACTCCATTAAAATTGTATTTAATTTTTCTCTTATCTATTATTTTACCTTCTTTAATTATATATTCTTTTTGTGTTCTAAAAGTTAAAATATTTACTTCATCTTTAACTTCATCTACATACATTCCAGAAGGACCTGGCCAAGATTCACAATAATAATCATCCGGCATTCTAGGGGTTTCATATACTTCATCAGTAGATATTAAAAGTTCAACATTCTGTGCAAATAAATTTGAAAACAATATTATATTCAAAAAAAACAATATTAATTTTTTCATTTTACATTCAACCTCCTTAATTCAAAAGTTTCTCCATACTATTTTTCCAAAGCCTGTATCATCTCAACAAGCTTCTGCCGGTGAACAGGAAGCGTTACTTCTGCAGAAGTCTTGCCTTCGTCCGTATACCATACCTGTTTGTCAAAGTATGTAGATAAATCTTCACTCTTGAAATGCACACCATATAATGCAAAAACAGTATTCCTTAACAGACGCAGCTCTGCCTTGCTCAACTTTGGAAGGACTTCATTAACGTACTTACCATATTCGTCTTCGGTGTAACCGTTGACTGCCATTGCGTAAAAGTCAGGATCGCCCCATGTTCTGCGGATGCGGAAGACTTCAGTGTATTCTTCACCAGCAATGTAATAATAAATGTTGCCGCCGAAGCCTACGTACCAGCTGGTGGAAAATGCAGGTCTTTTTTCCTGATAATCACCGTTACGTCCAAGGATTTTGGAATATTCATTCAGATTACTTAATAAAACAGTTCTGTTTCCATTTACATCTTCACAGACAAAATCTGAATTATCCTCTGTTCCTTCTTCAAAAAGTACACCCCAATCATTTTTGTAATTACCCCACCAACCAAAGTCAATCTGGTAAGCATTTCCCTGCATGTCATACTGAATAAGATCGTAAAGAATTAAGCCGCTTTTTCCAAGAACTTTCGCCATTTCATCCAAAGAGGAATAATATCTCTGTCCCCAGACTAGAACTTCACTGTTAAGGAACTTTTCCTTCAGTCCAAGTTCTTCTGCACGCAAAAGGCTTTCTTCATATTTTTCTGAATCATACTGTTTGAGGTATTCGACTGCTTCTTTGTTGCTGTAGATTTTTCCTTCAGTGTCTGCTGCACCAGGGAATCCCTTTCCGCCTACGAAATAGACTATGTATCCGCTTCCTTTTTTCAGAATAAAACTTATACCGGATTTAATTTGCTTAATTGTTGTATATATTTCCTTATTTTTCTGCAAAGTCAATATACTATCAGAAAAACCTAATATATTATCGCTCATTCTTATATTACAGTCTGTCCAAAATGATTTCATATCGTTACATTTGATTTTCTGTTCTGGTTCTTTCATGGAAAATACTGTTGAACCGTCCCAATTTCCATTCATTATTTCAATTTTTTCATTCAGTTCATCTACATAAATTCCAAAAGGTGATTCTCTTGTTGTCTTTTCATAGTGTTTGATATCATCTGTAATAAATATTTTTTCAACAGTTTCAAAAATCTTTTCAACATTTTGTGAATATGTTTTCGTCATTACCAAAATCAAAATTATCAACAGCAGTTTTCTTTTCATTTTCTATTCCTCGAATAAATACTTTTTTAACAAAATACCTTATAAAATCGTTTTCTGTATAAAGTATAATATCATAAAACACCCCAAAACAGAATTTCACAATTATTAAAACTTTTATCCGCAAAAATATATCACCAGAATTATTTGAAATTACATATAGAAACACAATCAAAAACCAAAAAATTTTCCAAAAATTCACAATAAACATATTGACCAAAATAACTGTATTTGATATATTACCACTGTTGCTGACGAGCACCGCTCATCGTAACATATGTCTCCCTCGTCTAGTGGTTAGGACATCGGGTTTTCATCCCGACAACATGGGTTCAATTCCCGTGGGAGATGTAAAGGCTTTGTAGAAATACAAAGTCTTTTTTTTTTGCCCGCCCGTATTTTCAGTCAGCAAAGCAGCTCCATATCAGCAAAGCAACTCCATATCAGCAAAACATATTTTATTAACAGCTCATAATAACAACCTCAAACACAGAATTTTAAAATTTCCTTAAAGATTGTATTTTTCCCATAATATGCTATAATTTAAATACTACGGAGAATAACAGCTTATGAATAGTTTTATTGATGCAATAACAAAAGGTAGAAAAGTATTTTTCATAGCACCAGACAAAACATTAATCCCGGAAAGTTATCTCGAAGAATATCTTGCAGACGGATTTGAATGTTATTTCATCGACACAGATATTTTCCTTTCAATCGAAAGCAAAGTAGACATAATCCTTACAGTATTTGAAGACGCAATTCTTTTCTTCAACATTGACGCTCCATGTCCAAATTCAACCTGGACATCAGTAATTTCAAAATTCCAGACAAAATATCCAAGGTCACTGTTTGGAGTAATGTATTCAAAGCGTCAGTCAATCCAGGATAAAGCATCTCTGGAAAAAACTTACCTCATGAACATAGGAATAAAATGCGGATGCATTCAGCTTGAATACCAGAAGAAAAACAATTTCGGTCTCCTTGAAAAAACACTTTACGCAAACCAGGCAATGGGACGTCGAAAAAACGTTCGTGCCATCTGTACTACAGGCTGCACATTTAATTTCCTCAATGAAAAAACAAATCAGAACATTACAGGAAAATTAACTGACGTAAGCATAAGCCACTTCTCAATTACATTGCCGGAAGGACAACTTGTACTTGAAGACTATGAAAAAATTCAGGACGTAGCAATTTCAATAAAGGGGCTTCACCTAAGGACAGATGCAATTCTGTTCATGTCACGCCCTACAGAAGGCGGACAGCTTTTTGTATTTGCATTTACTCAAACAAACGGATTTAACGGTCTTGACAATTTAAGCAAACAGCTTCTTGTTCCAAAGCTTTACGAAATAATGCTTGAAAACACAACAGCACTTTTAAGCAGACTTTTTGCAACTGCAACACAAAAGACAAAAGTACCGAAAATTGCAGAACTCATGTCAGCAGATGCAGAAGACAATGAAACCAAGCAGTAATATAAAATCAATTAAAATCCAAGCATAAAAAAAGGACTGAACCTGGTTAACAAAAATCAGTTTCAGTCCTTTATTATTTCCACCGTCAGGCAGAATTATTTTTTCTTACCAAGATAAGCTTCCCTAACCTGTTCGTTTTCAAGAAGCTCCTTTCCGCTTCCCGTAAGAACAATTTCTCCAGTTTCAATTACGTAAGCAATGTCGGCAGTCTTCAAAGCCATATTTGCATTCTGTTCTATAAGAAGAATCGTAACGCCTTTCTTATTGATTTCAGTAATGATGTCAAAAATCTGCTGAACAATAAGAGGGGCCAGACCAAGCGAAGGTTCGTCAAGCATAATCAGTTTAGGCCTGCTCATAAGCGCACGACCAACAGCAAGCATCTGCTGCTCACCGCCGCTTAATGTACCTGCATACTGCCAGCTTCTCTGCTTAAGGATTGGAAACAGTTCGTAAACCCATTCAAGGTCCTTAAGAATTTCCTTCTTGTCCTTGCGAAGATAAGCACCAACCATAAGATTTTCCTGAACAGACAAATCTGTAAATACACGACGTCCTTCAGGGCTTAATGCAATACCTTCTCCACAGATTTTATTAATAGGCATGCCTGTAAGTTCTTTACCGTCAAACATAATGGAACCGCTTTCAGCCTTAACAAGACCGCTTATAGTACGAAGTAAAGTTGACTTACCGGCTCCGTTTGCGCCAATAAGCGTAACAATCTTACCGTCCGGAACTTCAATGTCAATTCCGCGGAGAGCTTTAATACCACCGTATGAAACATGTAAATCTTTAATCTGTAACATAACTATTCTTCCTTCTCGCCTAAGTAAGCAGCAATTACTTCAGGATTATTCTGAATTTCTTCCGGAGTACCCTTTGCAATAAGTGCACCAAAATTCAAAACGTAAATTCTGTCAGAAATATCCATAACAAGATCCATATGGTGTTCAATCATAAATACAGTAAGCTTGAAATCATCACGTATCTTCTTGATGAAGTCGGTAAGTTCCTTTGTTTCCTGAGGATTCATACCTGCAGCAGGTTCGTCAAGAAGAAGAAGGCTTGGTTCTGTAGCAAGTGCACGTGCAATTTCAAGACGACGCTGCAGACCGTAAGGCAATGATGTACAGAGTTCATCCTTAACATCATAAAGTCCCAGTATCTTCAAAAGCTCTTCTGTTTCTTCACGCTGCTTTTTTTCTTCTTTCCAGTTAAGACGGAATGTTGCACTGAATACATTGCTTGTACGGCGCAGATGTTTTGCAATAAGAACGTTAGTAAATACAGTCTGACTCTTCCACAGACGGATGTTCTGGAATGTTCTTGCTATGCCAAGCTTTGTAATCTTATCAGGAGTCGGTTCAAGAACTTTTGAATATTCTCCACGCTGGCTTCCTGCATAAAGCTTCTTCATCTTACCGTGAGGATAGTTCTCTACAATTTTATTTCCGTTGAAATATACAGCACCGTTCGAAGGAGCATAAACGCCAGTTACAACATTGAATGCAGTAGTTTTTCCCGCACCATTCGGACCAATAAGCGAAACAATTTCACCTTCATTAACTTCAAGAGAAAGTGAATTGACTGCTACAACGCCGCCAAACTGCATTGTAACATTTTCCATTTTCAAAACGTTTTTTGTTTCAGCCATTATTTTTTACCTCCCTTCTTGAATTTCCCAGGGAGACTCTTAAAGAACTCAATTATCTTGCCGACATTGAATTCGTTTTCACCCATAATACCCTTCTGGTAGAAGAGAACGATAATCATGATAACGATACTGAATACAACCTTTCTGAATCCAGGACGCAGTAACGGAACATGGAACGA
>JAZUKU010000041.1:0-7601 GCA_045643485.1 Treponema sp.
GAATGCATAAACTCCAATTGATTCAAGTTTCTGACAACTGCTCAAATCAATTGTTGTAATACTTGAATTATAGAATGCCCATCCTCCAATTGTTGTCAGAGAAGGACAATTATTTAATGAAACAGAACTTAGAGCTCCACATTGATAGAATGCCTGTTCGCCAATTGAATTAATTTCCGATGGTAGTTCTACAGACTGTAATTGAGTACAATTCTTGAATGTACCTTTTTCAATTGATGTAATTTGTAAACAACTACTCAAATCAATTGAACTCAATGATGAACAATCACCGAAAGCTTTTTGTCCAACAATTTCAAGGTTACTGCAATTTGTAAAATCTACATTCACAAGCGAAGTACATCCACAGAATGCATATTCTCCAATAGAGGTAAGGGCTGAAGGTAAATTAATTTCGGTTAGTGAAGAACAACCACTGAATGCGCTATTTTCAATAACCGTTACACTGTCAGGCAAAGCTACAGTTTCAATATTATAACAACCGGCAAAGGCATGGCTTCCAATCTTAGTAAGAAGGAAATCACCTTCTTCTTCTGCCAGTTGAACTGTTGTTAACAAAGAACATTCTTGGAATGTCTGAGATGCAATTACCCTTGTATTTTTACCGATAATTACCTGCGTAACCAAATTAGGATTTATAGTAGAATTAACATTAAAGAACAATTTGTTAACATCACCATTGATTGTCAGAATACCGTCATTGAATTCAAATTCTTCATTTGCTTTATAAATTACATTAATTGTTGAATCAACAGAATGTCCCTCTGATTCTCCTTCATACCAATCAACAGATACCTGACAGACTGTCGGGAATGCATTTTTTTCTATACTGGTTACAGATGAAGGTATTCTTACTGCAGATAGAATAGAATAATAGTAATCATCAGGTACATTGAATGCATTTTTCTTTATTGTAGTACATTTTGAATTCTCTTCAAAAATTAGTTCTACAACAGATGCATCATAGAATGCTGCTTCACCGATTGTTTCAACAGAAGCAGGAATTACCAGTCTCTTTGAATGATTCTTTGTTCCATTAAATACAGAATTACCTATTTCCTTAAGACTCTGAGGCAATTCGATTTTCTGTATTGAATAACAACCTGAGAATGCAGAATTACCGATTGCAGTAATTGTTGATGCAAAATTAACAGTATTCATATTAGTGCAGTTATAAAATGCATATGCACCAATGCTTGTTATGCCTTCTTCAATATTTACTGTAAAGAATGGAAGATCAGTCCATGGAGCAGGATTATAGTAACTAAAGTCAATCATGCTTCCCGTGCCTTTAATTGTTAACGTCTGGTTTGGTGTCATTACCCAGGACATGTTGTCGCCTAAGCTGCCTTCAGGATCTTTATAATAAATATTTCCATAATCATACAACCCCATATAGCAATATTTTCCTTCATACCTTGTCCAGTCAAGATTTACAGAAACATCATAGTCAAAGCAGTTTTCATCAAGATAGATTACACTATGCGGTATTGTTACAGATGTAAGACCACAATTATAGAAAGCACCATAATAAATATACTGCAGACTTTGAGGTAAAGTTATCTGCGTAAGGCTGTCATTTCCATTGAATGCATTTGAACCTATTACAGTCAGTGAAGATGGCAATGTCACTTTTTTAATTACAATAGCATCAGATGAATAACCATATGTGTTATTAAATGCATTTTCACCTATTTTTGTAATGTTGTCATCAAACACTACTTCTGTAAAACTTAATGAAGAATTCAACCATGGTGCAAAATCATTGCCATCAAGAAGATAATCATACATTTCTCCGTTTCCGGTAAATGTAAGTACGTTACCCTTAATTTCCCATGTAATGCTGACCCCTGCCCAGTTATTAATTCTTTCTTCTTCATGATAGAAAACTTTATAAAGCAGGTTATGTAAATCAGGATGACTTAAATCTGATTCTGACCAGTAAACATCAAGAGTAATACCTGAATCAAATGCACTGTCACCAATTGTATAAACAGAAGCAGGGATTTCTATTTGAGTCAATCCACAGTTCATGAATGCATATGATCCGATTTCAGAAAGATTATTTGGAAGTCGAACCATTGTTAAGCATGCATTATTAATGAATGCACCTTCTTTGATTTTTGTAACAGTTGAAGGAATAGAAACAGATTTTATTCTTTCATCGCCATTAAAGTTATAATTACTGAATGCATATGAGCCAACAGTTGTTATGCTTTCGTCAATTCTAACTGTATTAAATGGATAACTGTCCCAGCCTGGTCTTGAAGGAGGATTGCTGGCATTGTTACCAGGATTATCATAATCATACATCTCTCCATAACCTGTTAGAGTAAGCACATTATTTTCAAGTCTCCAGGAAATATTGTCTCCTGCCGGCCCGCCGTATACTTTTGAAGAAGGATCATCACCGCCACCATGGTCATCGTCACCACCATGGTCATCGTCACCACCATGATCATCGTCACCACCATGATCGTCACCACCACTGGTTTCTTTTTCCGTATACGAAACAGAATATTTATCAGCGTTATTGATCCTAAGATTAGATTCAGACTGCTTTCCAACGACAGTAATATTTGTACCAAGCTTGAATGCACAATAATCAATTGTTTCAACAGAAGAAGGAATTGTTACAGAATAAATGTCTGTACCAGAGAATGCCCACGATCCAATTGTATTAAGTTTGTCATTGAAATTAATAGATTTAAGGCTATTGTTAGCTTCAAATGCATATGAACCAATTTCTTCAAGAGATTCCGGAAGATAAACTTTTTGAAGCATATCTGAATATGGTATATTGTCTTCATACCTACATTTAAATGCCCTGTCACCAATTCTTGTAATACCATTAGATATTCTTATTGTATAATAATATATTCTGCTGTCATCCCAAGGACGGTTTTCTCCAGGTTGGTAATCAGGTATTTCTCCGTAACCTTCAAATACCAGACAATTATAATCTTCGCCATAAGACTCATAATAAGACCATGTAATATAAGTATTGCTTCCGACAATTGTATCGCTTATTACAGTTGATATTTCACCCTGTTCATTTTCTTCCAAAGAATAGCCTTTATCTTCAAGAAGTTCTACAATTTTATCCTTTTGCTCCTGAGTAGTGTCATCCCTAAATGTTACGGAAATAATTGTGTTCTCTTCAAACGCATTTTCAGGAAGATTGTTTTCCAAATCAAAAGACACAGGAAGTTCTATTCTGTTCAAATTAGTTTCATTAAATGCATTGTTACCGATTGAAGAAAGGTTTTCAGGAAATTTGTCATATTCATTTCCAGATGAATCCTTTGTCTTAATTTTATTAAGGTTTTTACAAGCATGAAAAGCATTGTCAGAAATTTTCAAATTTACGCTGCCCGAAACAAAATCAACTTCGGTAAGCTGTTCGCAGTATTCAAAAGCACTCTTACCAATTGATTCAACTGAAGATGGAATTGTAATTTCAGTAATATCACTGCCATAAAAAGCATTGTCACCGATTTTAGTAACAGATTCTGAAATACTTACATTTTTGATTTTATTAGGATTACTATTGTTTATATCACCAAATGCATTGTTACCAATTGAAGTAATGTTTTCTCCAATTGTTACGCTGCTATAAGTTTCGTCACTCCATGGTGTTTTTGCGTATTCCTTGTAATCCGGTATACGAGTTCTTTCATAAGCATCAATAGAAAGGTTTCCGTCATTATTTTCAAAATATAAACCACTTGTTGAACTCAACGGTTTTTCAAATCCCTCTATGGAATTATTTAAATAATCAGCAAGAGTATTTTCACATGAGACAAATAACAAAGAAGCAGCTGTCAGTAATAAAAAAATAATTTTACGCATTTTCTTTTTCCAAAATCTCCTTACTTTCTTTCCAATGTTTTAAATACAGGAACACCTTCTGCATCTTCTGCTTCACATGTAAATACTATTACAGCGTTTTCCTTACACTTTTTTGTTATAAACATTTCCAGTTCAACATTGAACGGAACACCGGCTTTTATATCTTCAATGTAAAGTTCTGTTTTTGGAGAAAGGTCAACATAAGTACCTTTTTCTACATCTTTTTCATACATTTTGACTTTTACACGTCTTACGCTTCTGTTACAGATTGCGTACCACTCAATGTTTACGTTTGTTTTTTTAGCAGGAAGATTTCCAAAAATATCCCTTATAGACTGTTCATACTGATAACTGGAATTTTCTGAATTATATGCAAGCTTAAATGTATCAAGATCCTTCAAGTCAATGTAACACTGCTTAACAACTTTTCCAATATATTTCTTTGAACGGAGAGGTAGTCTGACACCAATGGAAACTGAGTCGGTAAAGAATTGCTTTCCTTCAGCAAAAGCTTCAGAAGGATCAATCTGATTAAGTGTAAGGTTGTAGCTTATATCCAATACTCCTCCCAGCATAAAACCTGCTTCGAACGGGAAGTATTTTGAGGGAAGACCAGTTACGTCATTCTCTATATTCATTTTTGCAATATCAAACGGAAACTGAACACCTGCAGACACATAAGGGTGCAATAATCTTCCTGGTATTCCAAGAGATATTTTTCCGCCTGCAGCAAACATTGTATTTCTTGTATAAGCAATACTGTTATCATCGCCTATAAAATCTTCGCTGAACGGTCCCCTGAATGTGGCACTCAATGCAATGATATCCCTGAAGTTAATAACATCCCAATATACATCACCGCCAATAGAAGGATTTTTTTTAGATAAATCTGACATTGTAAATCTTACACCTAAATACGGAGACAAAAGTGCGTTTGTGGTTTTGTAAATATTTGCAGTAGACTGGCCGTCAATAGTTTCTGCAACGAATTCCTTCTTCTGAGGAGGAAGAGTACCTTCTGTTGTATTTACATACTTTATTTCACTAAGGTTAACACATCCGCTGAATACACCAATAGATTCATCTATAACTGAAAGAATCTTTGTTGAGTCAGGACTTACCGTATTAACATGAGGCATTACAACCCTGACAAGACTTGTACATCCACTGAATGCATAATTTCCTATTTTCTTTACTGTTGAAGCAATTTCAACTTCCTTAAGGTTCGTACAGTTACGGAATGCTTCGTCACAAATATACTTAACGTCTTCTTCAATAATTACTTTTGTAAAGTTATTTTTCTTTCTCCATGATGCGTTGTAATCCCATGCAGCATTTGATTTAATTCTAAGTATTCCAGTTGAGTTTGGATACAGAATTGTCCAGTCTTCTGCATCTTCCCTTTCCGTAAGATATGAATTGCTTACGTAAGAAAAATCCTGCACAGGTACATCTTCATTAGGTTTTTTATATGGAGTTCCGTCACTGTAAATAACTTTTGCATGACAACCCATAAAAGATTCATCCTGAACATAATGGCGCAGGAAATCAGAAGGAGCCCAGTTGAAAACAATAGTCTGTTCTTCTGTCCAACCCTTGAATGCATATTTACCAATCTTATAAATATCATTTGGAAGAAGAAGGGTTCCAATGCTTGTACAGTATGCAAATGCTTCGTCCGGAATATACTGAGTTTCTGCAGTAAGGGTAACCCATGATGTCAGGCTGCCGTTATTGCGGGCTGCAGTTACAACAGTAGATTCTGGCATTTCGTTTTCAGAAATTCCTGCAATTTGTACTTCCTTTTCTTCAGGACGCATGAATAATTCTTCAACAGAATTTTCTTCAACTCTTGCAATACTTACATTAAGTTTTTCCGTAATTTCAAAATAGCAGATTGATGTAGATGACTTTGTTTCAGCAAGAACAGCATAAGTTCCTGCACCAAGTTCTGACGAACTGCATTCAGCATCAATTCTTTTTCCGTTCTTCTTTACTTCTGTTATTGAAAGAGGAATCTTTTTGTTTGTACCGTTGTCTTCATTTACAGGAGAAACAAGTGTAAGCTTTAAATCCGAACCAAAGTTTTCACCCTTGATTGTAAACTTAGTTACATCTTTTTTTGTTTTAGCGTCTACTTCACTGATTAATGCCTTTGGTAATTCTTCCGGTTCAGTAATTGTTACAAGAAATTTCTGAGTACAGCTTCTGCCGTCTTTATTTGCAGCAGTAAGGTTGTAATAACCGGTCTGCATTTCCTGTGAAGAAAAATTAAATGTAACTGTTACATCTCCAGTATTACCGGCACCTGCTTTTGATACATTTGTAAAAATAACTTCACTGCGCTCAATTGAAGATGCAAACGGATATGCATAACCTTCGTCTGTCGGAACAAAAGTAAATTTTGTATTTGAATCAAAACCAAATCCTGTTACAGAAAAAACAGAACCTTCACTTCGCAAAAGTGTAAGATTTGCTGCACCATAGCGCTTGTTCATTTGGAGCGAATCTTTTTTAATTTCAGGTTTACGTTCTGTAATAACAAGCACTTCTTTTGAAACTAAATTATTGCCAGGATTTTCGATAACAAAATCATAATAACCAGTAAACAATTCCTGAGGGTCGTATGAAAGATAAATACCGTCCTTTTCACGGTCACGGCGGATTATACTCAGCTCAACAAGACTTCTGTTTTCAACAAACGGTTCTCCGCTCATTCCGTTTACACTGCGGCTCTTTGGCTTAAAGAAAAATCTTGTTTCCGGGAAGAAGAAATTTTTTCCCTTGAGCAAGAAAGAATTGTCTATATAATCTTCAACAGCAGCAATTGAGTTATCCTTACCGTAAGAAAAATCATCTCCGCTAATTGAAAGATGAATGACAGGAACATTCCAACCTGAACTTGATGCAAATGAATCATCAAAAATATACGGTTCACTTTCATCAAGAATTGTAAATTCTACCCAGTCTGTAGAAGAGGCTTTTTTGCCAAGAACATTGTATGTTGCAATTGAAACCCTGTAGTTTCCAGGATAAAGCAAAACTTCAAGATTTGTTTCCATCGTTTTTTCAGAAATTACTGAAGTCCATTTTCCGTCAGCATCATGCTTTTCAACTTCAACACCATACTTTGATGCCTTTTCAACCTTTGACCAGTTGAATGTCTGATACTGCTGCAATACTTCCTGAGAATTTGCATTTAAAATAAAAACAATAAGTATAAGAAGAATACTTAAAAATTTTTTCATGGAGAACTTCCTTTTTTTCTTTATATTTATTAGAATTACAGTAATTTTAACAATAATTATGGCAATTGTCCATTTAATTGTATTAATTCTTAAAAAAAACTTTAGATGAACAATAAAAAAGGCTGTCTGAATGAAAAAAAATCATTGCAAACAGCCTTGGTTATCCTAAAAAAAGGACTGTAAAACTACTCGATTACGGCAATAATGTCTGACATTTTGAGAATAAGGTAATCTTCTCCGTCAATTTTTACTGCTGTTCCAGAATATTTGTCATACATAACGCGCTGACCTGCGGCTACAGTAATTTTTTCTTTTTCTGTTCCTGGACCAACTTCAGTAACAACAGCAATCTGTGTTTTTTCCTGTGCTGTATCCGGAATAATGATTCCGCTTGCTGTTTTTGTTTCTGCCTTTTCCTGTTTAACAAGAACGCGGTCTGCCAATGGTTTTACTTTCATCTATGTTTCCTCCAAAAAATACTGT
>JAZUKU010000042.1:0-2869 GCA_045643485.1 Treponema sp.
TCTTTTGTGCGTTCAACGCCTTCTGCTTCAATTACGTCATCTGTTTTGCGAAGGCCTGCCGTGTCAAACAGTCTTACAGGAATGCCGTCTAAAGTCGGATCGTAGCCATGTCGTTCTGTGAGCCAAGGAGTTGCAGACCAACTTTGTCTTCCTAAGACCGCTTGGCCTCCGACTTTCTTTTGTGCGTTCAACGCCTTCTGCTTCAATTACGTCATCTGTTTTGCGAAGGCCTGCCGTGTCAAACAGTCTTACAGGAATGCCGTCTATGCTTACCCAGCTTTCAAGCCAGTCGCGTGTAGTGCCTTCAATGTCGCTTACGATAGCGCGTTCTTCTTTAAGCAATGCGTTGAACAGGCTGCTCTTACCGGCATTTGTCTTTCCGCAGAGAACAACACGTGCTCCTTCCTGATAAAGTTTTTCGCTGCTCCATGAACTTACTAAATCGCTGAGGCGTGTCTGTGCTTCAACAAGCGGTGCTTTATCAAATGCATCTGCAATAGTTTCTTCGTCTTCAGGATATTCTATTTCTACTTCGATAGCGGCAACTGTGTCTACAATAAGCTTTTTGATTGAGTCTATCTGAGCATAAAGGTTTCCTGCCAGACGGCCTGCTGCCCTGCTGCGAGAAACATCTGTCTTGCTGTCGATTATTTCGCGTATGGCTTCTGCTTTTGTTAAATCAGTTTTGCCGTTTATGTAAGCACGGAAAGTAAATTCTCCGCGCTCTGCCTGACGGAAGCCGTTCTTTAAAAGAATGTTCTGTATTGTAGTTACAACAGAAGTTCCGCCGTGACATGATATTTCTACACTGTCTTCTCCGGTAAACGAATGAGGTGCCTTAAACACAGAAAGTAAAACTTCATCAACTTTTGAACGACTGTCATCTTCTTTTGTGCCGCTTAAAATCCAGCCGTAAACAATTGTATTTCCTTCTGCTTCAAGAAGTGCTTTTGGGCGTGAGAATATTCTGCTTACAAGTTCAATGCAGTTTTTACCGCTGCACCTTATTACACCAAGCGCACCTGGAGCAAGAGCTGTTGCAATAGCAGAAATTGGTTCTTCCGGAGTATATCCTAAATTAGTCATCAGAATTAATTCCTAAAGGCAATACGTGAAGGAAGAGTCCCTTTCGTTTTCTGTCAGGAGTTTCTTCTTCAATTACTTTATAAAGCACTGTATCAAGAATGGAAGTAATGTCTTCCGGAGAAACAGGCGTGTCTGCTACAGTGTATTCTTTTTTGTCTGAACTGAAAGCAGGTTTTCTGAATTCAGGAGAAGCTTCATATGATGCCCAGGGGTATTGTTCGTTACCAGGAGCCGGTGAAATGTCATCGTAACGGCCTGTGTTGTTCCAGAACATATATCCTCTGTTAACACTGTCACGAATACCGTATACTTCACGCTTTACGTAATCTGTATCGTAGTACTGTTTGTCGTAACTTACGCCAATGTAAAATGCCTGAACCCACGGGCGTACGATTATTCTGTTTCGTCCAAGAACTGTATTGCGGTAAGTACCGTAATAGTAAATTCTGTAAGGGCGTTCTTCAAACGGCTTGTAATTAAGGAATGTCTGTTCAAAGTGAGAAGGGTAGAACATTGGACATATTACATCAACGTATTCGCTTAAAAGTTCAACATCCTGTCCTGTACGGCTGCCTGTCCTGTACCAACCGTTTGCTCCGTAAATATCAATGCCTATTGGTGCGTTAATATTTTTTCTTGCATACGAAAGGAAAGACATGATTGCACTTTCTTTATCCATACCTGGGTCTTTCCAGCGGAAATGTGCCTGATTTAAATTCTTACCGTCAGTAGGGAATCTTATGTAGTCAAACTGAATCTCATCAAATCCGTAATCAATCAGATCTTTTGCAATATTAACGTTGTATTCCCATACTTCTTCGCTGTAAGGGTCAACCCATTTTTCATCATAATAAACAGTCTGCTTTTTTATTACATTTCCTTCTTCATCAAGAATATCTTCCGTTCCCTTAATGCCGTCCCAGGAAGTATTTGTTTTTGAATTCCATACAGCATATTGATTGTGTTCTGAGGCAAGATGCTTGTCCTTGAAAACAACAATTCTGGCTATAAGATATATGTTGTCTTTCTTAAACTCTTCTACAAACTGATTGATGTTAACCTTATACTTTGAAACATAGGCGTTTTTCTGAACAACTTCATTCTTAGGGTCAAAGCGTAAAAGTCCGTAATCATCCTTCATGTCAACAACAAGCGCGTTGAGGTTATTGTCAAGAATTATCTTCTTGTAGTCATTAATTCCTTTGAGTGTAGTAACATGATTTGCCGGAACATAAATTGCCCTTCTGTTCAAAGCCTTGTCTGAATATTTTGCAAGAGAAGCATTTGGTTTGATAAGCCATAGTTCAGATAACTGCAGCGGATTGCTTAAGTTGCATTTTTCTCCCGGAATATATGATGTGTTTGCAGAAAGCTTATTCAATTCTGTAAGCACGGAAGAAAAATCTATATGATTAACATCGTTAACCTGACAGTCTTCTGGAGTAAGGCACTTTAAGTTACCTGTAGCTGCAAAGAATATTTTTCCATCTGCACTGCAAAGACCGTCCAAAGTTTCCAAAGGTTCAGTTCCTTCAAAAATGCAGATTGTCTTCATTTCTTTCCAGTCAAGCTTATAAATGCATGGAAGAAAACTCTGTGTTATATAAAGTTCAGAAGAATAAGTTCCGTTTTCATTCTTAACTGCAACAGGAAGAATATCACTTATTTCGTCAGTGTAACTTACAGTAGGCATATTCTTCATGCCACGTTCAATATCAATCCACTGTGGATTTTTTTCATCAGGACAGTAATAGCTTAATCCAAAAATAGGATGCGACATAAA
>JAZUKU010000043.1:0-3225 GCA_045643485.1 Treponema sp.
TAACAGAAAAGTTTTATTTTTATCTGTATTCATTACAGTATTACTGTAGAAAGTAATAATAATCGCTTGTAAAATTGTAATATGAAAGAATTTATCAAAGGTGCAAACCCATACATGCCGCTTTGGGAACATGTCCCGGACGGTGAGCCACGCGTATTTGAATATAATGGTGAAAAACGCGTTTATCTTTACGGTTCTCATGATACAGTCAAAACAGAATATTGCGGCCCAGATCAGGTTGTCTGGAGTGCTCCAGTTGATGATTTAACAAACTGGACATGTCACGGAGTATGCTACACAGCTTCAGACGGAGGAATGCTTTACGCACCGGATGTTGTTCAGAAAGGTGATACATTCTACATGTATGTTGCAGAACAGAAAGGTTCTGTTATTTTAGTTGCAGAAAGCAAGAACCCGGCAGGCCCGTTTGTTAACCCACGTAAGACAGAGCTTGGTTTTGACCCTGGCATCTTAGTTGATGACGACGGACGCATTTATGCTTACTGGGGATTCTGTCACAGTAACTGCGCTGAACTTAACGACGATATGGCTACAATTAAGCCTGGTACATATCACGATCACCCAATCGGTCACTGCAGGGCTGAATGGGCTAACGATGACGGCGGTTACGATTTGGATGCATGTTTCTTCGAAGCATCTTCTCCACGCAAGATTATGGGCAAATATGTTTACGTTTATTCAAGAAGAGTTAACAAACCTGTACTCGACTTAGGCGTAGACTTTGACTGCAACGGATTCCTTTCGTATAAAGTAAGTGACAAGCCTCTTGAAGGATTTAAGGACGGTGGTGACATAAGCTTTAACGGCGGCGAAATAATCAAAGGCGCTGATGGTAACGGAATCATGACTTACCAGTGGGGTAACAATCACGGAAGCCTCATGCAGGTTAACGGCAAGTGGTACATCTTCTACCACAGACAGACTGGCGTAAATGAATTTTCACGTCAGGCAATGATTGAACCAGTAGATGTAGCAATGGACAAAAACGGTAAGCTCTTTATTGGTAAAGTTGAATATAAAAACGGAGAACCAGTTTCTTCAGGCGTTGTAGAAATGACATCTCAGGGACCGCAGGTTAACGGCCTCGATTCACGCAAATGGATTTCTGCAGGTTACGCTGTTCACATTTACGGTGGAAGCAAGAAAGCATACGTTAAGCCTGTTTACGAAAAAGTAGATACAGTTAGCTCACCGGTTGTAGAAATTACTAACGGCACACGTGTTGGTTTACGCTACTTAAACTTTGGCACAAACACACCAAAAACAGTAACTGTAATTGCTTCTGCACTTGCAGACGTAACAGTTAACGTACGCCTCGACACATACGACGGCAAACTCATTTCTTCTTACAACATGAAAAAAGGCGACACAGAATTTACAGCACCACTTACCGACGGCATAATCGGCAAACATGCAGTTTATTTCGAATTCCTTTCTTCAAACAAAGAAGATATTGCAGAGTTCGACCGTTTTACATTCGACTAATAAAAAAAAGCGTACTCTGCAAAGAACACGCTTTTTTGTTTACGGGAACATTATTTATTTAACAAGTTCCGGACGATCAATGAAGTGCATGCGGACAGGATTTTCGTCAGAATAAGCAGGCCATTCTGGCATAACAGTACCGTCGCAGTCCTTTCCGTTAGGGTCGCCGTTCTTAATGAAGTTGCACATATAGTTGCACATCTGACGCGCAATGTCATACTGAACACCCTTGAACGGACGCCAGCATTTTGCAAGAGTTTCAAACCAGAACCACAAGTCTACAGAATGGAACGTACCAGGATTATCCCATCCAGGAATATGTACATCAAATTCGTAGAAGAAGTTGTCAGCCTTAATATTTGCAGCCTTAAGCGTATTGAAGTAGTTGAGGATTGATTTCTTAACAATATTTGTCTTGCCAGTAGGAGAAGCAGGATCCGGGAAGCAGAATTCATCTTTTGTATAACCAATGAAAAGAGGAACAGCAGCAAGAGTACCGTTGTCAGCCTGAGTACAGAATGAATCCTTTATGAATTTACCGTCCTTAATAGGAAGCCATGTAGCAATAGATTTTGCATGACCGCCATATTCATCCCACTTCTGACGCAATTCAGCTGTAGTCATCTGCCTCATTTCCTTAAGCGATTTGTTACCGCAGAACTTAAAGAAATCAACACCCTTTTTTTCACCAACACTTAAATCCTTAGGTTCAAAAATATTCATAGGATTATCTTTTTCCATAAAGATCATGCCGCTGTGAACAACTGCTCTCTTGAACAAGCCTTTTGTTCCGTAAGCAATCTGATTTAATACGCTTCCACCACCTGCAGACTGTCCGCCGATTGTTATGTTTTCAGGATCGCCACCGAATGCAGCAATGTTATCCTTAACCCACTGAAGTGCCATTCTCTGGTCAAGAAGTCCAAAGTTTGCCGGTTCATCAGGATTTTCTGCAGTAATTTCCGGATGACACATGAAGCCGAACATGTTAAGACGGTAGTTGATTGTAACAACAACAATACCTCTGCGCGCAATTCGTTCACCGTCAAATTCCATTTCAGCAGAAAAACCAGTCTGGAAACCGCCTCCGTAAATCCAGAAGTAAACAGGCAGCTTTTCGTCAGCAGTCATAGCCGGAGTCCATACGTTAAGGTAAAGACAGTCTTCACTCATCGGTTGATTCTTATCTACTGACCATTCGCGGCAGTAAATGTCGTCAGGGTTGTAATAAGGTGTAGGCTGAACGGCAATTGGTGAAAAGTTATAAGCCTTAAGTGTACCTTCCCATTTTTCAGCAGGAACAGGTGCATGAAAGCGCAATTCACCAACAGGCGGTTTTGCAAACGGTATTCCCTTGAATGAAGTAATTCTTGGATCTGCAGCAGGCAATCCTTCTACAAGACCAAGTTTTGTTTCTGCAATTCTTAACATATATTTTCCTTCCTCTATAAATCATTTTCTCAACAAAAATTTTTGCGTCCGCTCAAGCAGTATCAGTCCGCAGAGCAGCCCGCCCGCTCGAGCAGTGTCAGTCTGCAAACAGCTTTACTCAAGCGTAAAGCATTTGAACTGACCGTTACCGTCACCCTTGAATGTAAAATACAAAGCGCTTACACCGTCAGGTATTTTTATTTCAGCAGAATATTTTTCCCAAACGTTAGTAAAATCAACGCTGAGCTTTCCAAGAACTTCACCGTCCCACTTAGTACGAACTTCAAA
>JAZUKU010000044.1:0-4500 GCA_045643485.1 Treponema sp.
CGCATAGAACCTGAAGCCAATTCGTAACCGTTCAGAACTAAGTCGTACAAGTCACCTTTTACTGCACCTGGATCGCTTTCGAGTGTAGTCCAGTACTGCTTCTGTGGAAGAGTGAACATATGGTGTTCTGTTTCCCACATATTTGTTTCTTCGTTGAATGCAAAGTATGGGAAGTCGATGATCCATGCAAAGTGGAATTCATCATTTGGATTGTAGAGATTTAAATCTTTGCCAAGCTGCTTGCGTACTGCACCAAGAGCTGTACATGCGAGCTGCCAGTTTTCATCGCTTACGAACAGAAGCAAGTCGTTCTTTTCTGCACCGAGTTTTGCACAAACTTCTGCTTCTTTTCCTGCATAGAATTTAGAAATGCCTCCTTCGAATACACCTTCAGCATTTACTTTCATCCATGCAAGTCCTTTTGCCTTGTATGTTTTTGCAACAGCTTCAAGTGCTTCTACGTTCTTGCGGCTGTATTTGTCTGCAACGTTTTTAACAACAAGTGCCTTTAAGCCTGAACGCTTGTGTCTCTGAATGTCGCGTCCTGAGTTAGCAGCACCGGCCTTGAATGCGTTGAAGTCAGCAAGGTCTGCCATGAAAGCAGCATCCTGCATCTTTAAGTCAAAGCGTAAATCCGGTTTGTCTGAACCGTAGAAGTCAAATGCGTCTTCCCATGCAATGCGGTCAAACTTTGCAGGAAGATCATAATTCATTGTCTTCTTAAAGATATACTGCATCATTCCTTCTGTTGTAGAAAGAACTTCTTCGCGGTTTGTGAAAGACATTTCCATATCAATCTGAGTAAATTCAGGCTGACGGTCACCGCGTGCATCTTCATCACGGTAGCAGCGTGCAATCTGGAAATACTTGTCGAAGCCGGAAACCATTAAAAGCTGTTTGTAAAGCTGAGGGCTCTGTGGTAAGGAATAGAATTTTCCAGGATGAACACGAGACGGTACCAGGTAGTCACGGGCGCCTTCCGGTGTAGACTTGATGAATGTTGGAGTTTCAATTTCGAGGAAGCCTTTTGAAGTTAAATATTCGCGTGTAGCAAAAGTAACCTGTGAACGCAAAATAATATTCTGCTGCATTGGGTCACGGCGCAAATCAAGATAGCGGTATTTAAGACGAAGGTCTTCGTTTGGAATTACAATTGAACCGTCCTTCTGGCGAACTTCTTCAATGCTGAACGGAAGGTCCTGTGAAGTTGTAAAGATTTCAATGTCAGAAGCTTCAACTTCAATTTCACCAGTTGCCATGTCTTTGTTGATATCTTTTTCTGCACGGGCTGCAACTGTTCCTTCAACAGCAATACAATATTCGCTCTTAAGGCTTGAAGCGATTTTCTTAACTTCATCGCTTGCATTGTCGCCAACCATTACCTGAGTAATACCATAACGGTCACGGAGACGGATAAAAATTAAACCACCTAAGTCGCGGGTACGGCTTACCCAACCATTTAAAATAACTTTCTTGCCGACGTCAGCTTTTGTAAGCTCACCGCAAGTAACTGTTCTCTTAGAGTTTTCCATAATGCAGTTATTTTAATATTTTGCAAAAAAATATACAATCAGAAAAAATTGCTTGGAAAATTCAGGCTGTTTTTATAGAATAACGTATTGGCTGAAGAATGCGCTTTGTTTGCCAAGAATGCGCCCTGGGTTGCAGAAATGCGTTTTTCAGGAAGAAAATAAAGGACTTTTGCAGAAATGGATCAGTTTTCAAGATTACAGATGCTTTGCGGCAAAGAAAAACTAAATAAGCTTTTTGGCTCACACGTAGCTGTTTTTGGCCTTGGCGGTGTAGGAAGCTATGCTGTAGAAGCACTTGCGCGTGCAGGCATTGGCAGACTGACAATTGTTGACAACGACACAGTAAGCGTAACAAACATAAACCGTCAGCTTTACGCACTTCATTCAACTGTTGGCAGAAAAAAAACTGATGTGGCTCTGGAAAGAATCAAGGACATTAACCCGGACTGCGAAGTAATTGCAAAAGACGTATTCTTTCTTCCGGAAACTGCAGGTGAATTTGATTTTACACAATACGATTATGTAGTCGACTGTATAGATACTGTTAAGGCAAAGATATGCCTTATTGAAAAAGCAAAGGAAGCAGACTGTCCCATAATATGCAGCATGGGAACCGGTAACAAAATGCATCCGGAACTTTTTGAAGTAACTGACATTTCCAAGACTAGCGTATGTCCTCTTGCTCGTGTAATAAGGCAGGAACTTAAGAAACGCGGCATTCAGAAAGTGAAGGTTGTTTATTCTAAGGAAGAACCTCTTGCTCCTGTTACTGAAGACTGTGAACTTGAGCTTAAGGGCGGCGCTGTTGCTCCGGGAAGCAATTCTTTTGTTCCACCAGCTGCCGGTTTGCTCATTGCGTCTGAAGTAATCAATCATCTTCTTTAAAGTTTACATTTTTAAAATTCAGTGCAATCTCTATATGTGGAGGTTGTACTGATGAAAAACGCTTTTGGCTGCAAAATTGTTTTTTGCGTTATGCTGTCTGCTTTTCTGCTTTTAACGGGATGCTCTGCGTGTGTTTCTGAAACAGAAGATTCTTTAGTAAGCAATACTGAATCCGGTGTCCGCTCTTCTTCTGCAAAGAATAAAACCGTAAACAAAAAGAATGTTGATATTCAGATTACAAACTGGAATACACAGACTTTTTTTGATTCAGTTACTGAAGGAACAGAATATTCGGAATTTGTAAAAAGCAGTTCGTGGAACAGGGACGTTTACGTTCAGAGGTTAAAGAGGCTTGTGTCTGTAATTAAGGCTGTAGATTCAGATGTTTTCGTAATGGAAGAAATTGAAAATGAAGGCGTTATGTATGACATAAGCAATTTTCTTGCGGGTGAATGGAATGCAAAAAAGATTTACGCTTACGGATGTTTTGTTAAGGAAGACGGGAGCTCGATAGGTTTAGGTGTTCTTTCAAGATTTCCGCTTAGTGATGTAAAAGTACATTCGATTGACGTACGTACTGAAAATTCAGTACAGCCTTCTTCAAGACCTGTTCTTGAGGTGACTGTTGTTAAGGACAATAAGCCTGTAACTCTTTTTGTTAACCATTGGAAAAGCAAAAGCGGTTCTGCAGAAGAAAGTGAATGCTGGCGAAACTGGCAGGAAAATGTTCTTGCGCGGCGGTGCATTGAATGTGAGCAGAACGGCGTATGCTTTGCTGCAGCAGGTGACTTTAACCGTAACATAAATGAATTTTCTGTAGACAAATACAGCGGTACGGTCTGCCTTGGAAACAGAAACGTGTCGGCTGCAAGAAACATCTGTTCGCAGAAAAGTATTGAGGTTACGACACCATGGTACGATAACGGTGAGCTTCTTGAACCCGGCAGTTATTTCTTTAATGAAAGCTGGGAACGTATTGATCATATTTTTGTGAGCAGAACAGCCAAAGTAATTTTATTCCATACTGAAACTGACGGTGCGTGGTGTGATTCTGAAACGAAAAAGCCTTTTGGGTTTACATTGTGGAGTGGGGCGGGGTATTCGGATCATCTTCCGGTTACTGCTGTCATACGGTATTAGGGCTGCGGATGGGCTGCGGTTTTGCAGACTGGCGCGTGTTACGGTAAGCGGCAGCGGTTTTGCAAACAGGCGCGTATTACACAAACCGTCAGTTTGTTTTTTCAACAACGTAAAGATATTCCTTAACGTGAATGCTTCTGTCCGAAAGATTGCGGCTTGCACGGAATGCAGTATAAGGACTTTCAAGAACTGTAACTTTTCCAACTTTGCCAAGCAGGTCAATCATTTCGTCTTCGAGAATGAAGCCTTCGTTGTTGAAAGAAATAAGCAGATACTTTGCCTTAAGATTCTGCACAAGCTCAAGAAATGTTTCTGCAGATTTTGACTTAACGTTGTATGAAGAGCGGTTCCAGTCTTTAGGAATGCCTGAAACACGGCTTATGTTTTCGCTTGAAGGTTTTTTGTAATCGGCAAGAAGGTTAAGCATAAAGTAATTTGAGCCGTAAGGTTGCTGGTTGTAAGGCGGATCAATATACGCTAAATCAACCTGCGGACTGTCGCTGCTTTTGGCAAGAGCGTTTGCATCAGAAGTAAATACTTTCGATTCGCAAGAGTAATTGCTGAGGACTGGAGCACTTAGCGAAATTTTTCCCTTAATTCTGAACAGCGCATTTTCTGCAGTACCGCCAAAACGTCCGATACCAGTTTTTGTATTTTTGTAGAAGCCTTTGAAAACACCGCCTGTGTTTGCATGAACTGAAGCTTCGGAAAGCAGCGGTGCAATATAAAAGTGTCGCATTTTTTCCGGAATGAAGCTGTCTATTTCCTGACGCATTAAGTCTAAGAAACATGCATTGTAAGGAGTGTAAAAACAGCGTTCATCTTTTTTTATATCGAGCAGATTCTTTGGCGCATACATTTCGGAAATGAATCCTGGCATTTTGTCTGAAAGAAATCTGTTTCCGTCAGCAGAAATGTATTCCGGAATCTTTTCCTTAACACG
>JAZUKU010000045.1:0-5280 GCA_045643485.1 Treponema sp.
GCAGAACTTGAACGCTCTCCTGAACATTTGCATACATACAGACTTACACCTCTTTCGTTATGGAATGCAGCAAGTTCCGGCTTTACGAGCAGACAGGCAGTTGAAGTTTTAAAAGAATTTGCCAGATACGATGTACCGCAGTCAGTTTCCGCATGGATTGAAGAAACAGCAGACCGTTTTGGAAAGCTTCGTCTTGTTCCGGGACCAAAGCAGACAGTCAATGGTGTTGAAGATGAATACCTTTATCTCGTAAGCACATCACCTTACGTTTACAAGGAAATAAGCAGCAATCCTTTTGCAAAGAAATTCCTTATTCCGTGTGATTACGAAGAACCGGAAGTTAAAGTAACGGAACTTACAGAAAACGAAAAGAAATTCTGCTTTATGATTCACTTAACGGACAGAGGCACAGTCAAACAGGATCTGCTCAAGCTTGGCTGGCCTGTTAAAGACGATGTTCCGCTTGCAGACGGTGAACCGCTTGAAATAAAACTCCGCGAAACAACTACAGTTACCGAAAAGGAATTTACTCTCCGCAGTTACCAGAAGGAAGCTGCAGTTTCGCTTGTAGGCGATAAAGGCCCGGGCACTGGTTTTGGTACAATAGTTCTTCCGTGCGGTGCAGGCAAAACAATTGTCGGCATGGAAATAATGTCGCTGCTTCAGACAAACACATTGATTATTACGACAAACATTTCTGCAGTACACCAGTGGATTGACGAACTTGTAGACAAAACAAACCTTAACCGAGAAGACATTGCAGAATATACAGGCGAAGAAAAAACAATAAAGCCTGTAACTGTTGCAACATATCAGATACTTACATGGCGTCCGGATAAGGAAGGCCCTTACCCACATTTTTCACTTTTCAGAAAACGCAACTGGGGATTAATAATTTACGACGAAGTTCACATGCTTCCGGCTCCAGTATTCAGGGTTGCCGCAGAACTACAGGCTGTACGCCGCGTAGGTTTAACAGCAACACTTGTCCGCGAAGACGGATGTGAAGGCTACGTATTTTCTCTTGTAGGACCAAAACGTTTTGACGTTCCGTGGAAAGAGCTTGAACATTCAGGCTGGATTGCAAAAGCAGAATGCATTGAAGTACGCCTTGATATGACAGAAGAAAAGCAGCTTGATTACGCAGTAGCAGGCGCCCGTGAAAAACACAGGATTGCAAGCGAAAACGAAATAAAAGTTCAGATAACAAAAGAACTTGTTGAACGGTATCCGGAAGACAAGATTCTTGTAATAGGACAGTACCTTTCACAGCTTGACGTTCTTGCAAAAGAACTTAACGCACCTATCCTTACCGGAAAAACACCAACTGCAGAAAGAGACGTAATATACAACGATTTCCGTGCAGGAAAAATTCATGTGCTCGTAGTAAGCAAGGTTGCAAACTTTGCAATTGATTTACCAGACGCAAGCATGGCAATTCAGGTAAGCGGAACATTCGGCAGCCGTCAGGAAGAAGCACAGCGTCTTGGAAGAATACTCCGTCCTAAGGAAAGGACAAGCCGCTTCTTTACGTTAATCTCACGCAACACAGTCGAAGAAGATTTTGGAAGCAACAGACAGAAGTTCCTTGCAGAACAGGGCTATTCATACAGAATAATACGTTACAAAAACAGTGACGATTTTGACCAGCTTGATACACCTTCAATCGAGGACAACGCCTTATGATGTTAGACCCAAAAGTTCAGCGCATCATGGAATGGCGTGAAAGCTTTGCAACATTACCGGACACTCACTTTTTTGAATTAATAAGAATGTATCTTGGAGAAATAAAAACTCCATACAACAAGCAGAACCTTATTGAAGAATTAAGTGCATTTCTACGCAAGAAAGAAAATAAGGACAACATACTTGCACTTCTTACGGAAAAAGACATTGAAATAATTACCGCAGTAAAATACATCAGCAACTCTACTCTTGAAAAACTGAGTGTATTTTTTGAAGGAACATATTCTTACGCAGACCTTTACGAAAATATTTTAAATCTTGAAGAACGCCTTATTCTTTACCGCCACGCAGATTCAGACAAGATGTCAATTCTTTTGAGCATCAATCCACTTCTTGAAGAAGTACTGGAACCAGTTACAGGAATTCAGATTCTTCTTCCTAAGAATATTTATGTTCAGAAGTTTGAATCAATACCTTTTGGAATTAACCCTCAGTTCATTTCTTCATTCATTTCATTTGTTTATTCGCATTATGATATGTACAAAGCTGACGGTTCATTCAAAAAAAGAACTTACACTGAATTAAAGCAGCTTTACGGTACAACAGACGACAATGATTCCATAACAAAAACACTTGAGCTTCTTTCAACAGCTTTATGGAATTTAAATATCATTCAGGAAGATACTGAATCAAGCTGCAGGATAGACAAGACACGTCTGGAAAATTTTGCTGAACTTCCGGACTACATGCAGTACATTTATCTTTGTGCAGCAGGATGCGGCCATTTTGGAAGAAGCACACTGCGTCAGTTTGCACAATTCCTGCTGAACATAATCATGTGCATACCGCATGAAGGACTTACAAAAAAATCACTTTTACGGTTAGCATATTTCATTAAGTCAGAAAATGTTATTTCCGAATATTCACGCCGTTCTTCATTCCAGAGCATTTCTTCGTTACGCGAAGATTCCCTGAACGACAGCGGCATAATGGAATACCTTATTGATTCAGCAATTACGTGCGGTCTTTTGTACACAACAGGAATCAATGACTCTGAGGAAAAAATATATTGTGTTTCACCGCTTTTCAAAACTGAACCGGAAGAAGAAATTGCTAATCCAAAGGTATTAAGCATAGACGCAGGCTTTTCAATTACAATAATGCCGGGCCTTTCGCTTTTACAGATGATTAAACTCATAAGCTTCATGGACTGCATACGCTACGACACAGCTGCAGTTTTTGAAATAACAAAATCTTCCTGCATGCGCTCATTTGATTCAGGCTACACTCCTCAGAAAATATTCACTTTACTTCAGCAGTTTTCCGCTTACGAACTTTCGCAGAATTTATGCATCACTGTAGAAGAATGGTATTCGTCTTATTCTTCAGCATCCCTTTACAAAGGATATGTTCTTAAAGTAAATGATTCAAACTGCATTCTTACCGAAAAGAATCCTGTTCTTGCTCCATACATTAAGCTTAAGCTTGCAGACGGAATCTATCTTCTGGACATTTACAATGATGACGAAGCAAAAGAAATTCTTCATAAGAGTGGTCTTGATTTTGTCGGTAACATAAAGACTCCGGAAAACAAGGCAGAAGTACTTAAGCTTCCTGTTTTAGAATCTGATGTTTCAGAAAAGATTCAGTCATTATGCACACAGTCAGAACAAGCAGCATTTTCCACAGATGAAGAAAGCGCACAGAAAATAATTTCTGAATTAAAGCAGGAACTCAATTCCCTTGACATGGCAGACGAACAGAAGGAAGGCCTTTCAGACAGAATCGACCGCAGAATTGTAATCAATGCAGAACAGCTTCGCCCGACAAGTGTCCGTTTCGAAAAGCTCGAAGCAACAGGCATGGACTTCAGCGGAAAGCTTCACGTAATCGACAGTTCAATTGAAAGCGACAGCATGATTGAATTCAACACAAACATAAATCATCACACTGTAGTTGGAAAACCAATTGCCATCTTAAACAAAAAAACAAATGCAGTACTCCGTTTCCAAACCGAACCTGAACATGAAGAAATTGAAATCCCCGTAAGCCAGATTCAGTACATCAAAAAACTGCGTGGCTCTGTTTTGAAATAATCATTCAATTTCATTTAATTTTTCATTTCATTCTTTATATTGATTTAAAATCTGTCAGGAAAAAACAATCCTATTCCCATACCGCAATCTGCAGTACAGTGAAAACCATTGTCGTTAATTCCTGCAATTACTCTGCAGAATAATGACAGACATGTTCTCTTAAAAATCAATCTGTTTATTCCAATTTCTGCTGCTGATTTCCATTTGTCATCATTCAGCTTGTAGTCCAAATAAAATTCATACATTGGATACAGCGTAAGATTTATTCCGTCAAAGGAAGTCTTTCCAAAAAAACCTTTCGGATTATAGAAAATACCTCCTCCAAGACTTACTCCCATGGTACCTTCTGCATCACCTTCTGTAAGCCATACAAACCCATGACAACCGAATGTAAAAAATGGATTTACTTCACCATCCTGCGGAAAAATCATTCGTGCTTCATCATTAAAACGAATACATTTATTAAACGAAGGATTCGGCTTTTGCAAACCGAATGCACTGTTTTTACCACACACAATGCCTCTTACTGTTGGTAAGCTCCACCTCAATTCCCCATCCATAGAAGGTTCTCCACGAGAATTTGTTCTTGCAAACAAATGTATGCATGACAGTAATAATATTAAAATTATTGCATTTTTCTTTTTCATATTAAATCCTTAGTTATCAGGAAACTGGTACTATTATTTCGTACTTTTTAACTTCTTCCAATATCTTCTTTTCGTTATCTCCATAAAACTTTGAATTCACAATTCAGAAAATATAATCATAGTTAAATAAAAACTCTGTTAAATTTGTTCTTTCCATACGGTTACCGTATTCCAGTAAGTCATTTCTTTGGAAAAGTTTTTCCCACTTATTAAACATTATTACAGCACACATAATGTCTTTTATTTCAGATGAAGATATATTTGTATTTTCCAACAAGGTATAGTTATCATTATTCCATTCTGCAAGAAGCACATTTTCTTCTTTTTCATTTTTTACATAAAGCTGGAATTTTTGATACTCAGCAAATCTGTCTTCAAGTTCCGGGCGATAATACAATTCATCATTACCTTTTTTATATTCATTACAAACACATTTATTTACAAAAAAATTCTTACCGACTCTGTAAACCGGAATATTAAGGTCATATGCATTTATACTATCACCATATAATGAAAGCTTAATGTTCTGTTTGTCATTTATTTTTACATCAGCCTCAGCAATTCCACATGGAGAAAAGCTTTTTTCTTCATAAGCCGATTTGCTGCAAAAAACTCTCGCATTCATTTTTATAGCACTGTTTTCAATTTCTTCTACCGTATTGCCAATTGTTTTAATTATTCCGTTAAGTTCTGAGTGTGATTCATAATTTCCTAAAACAGTTTTTCCGAAATCTGTATCCAGTTTTATTTTTGCTTCCACAATCAGATAATTTTCATCTTCATTTACAGGAAGTTTTTGGGGCATTGTTTTTTCGGCTATTACATAAATAATCTTACCGTTTTCGGCAACC
>JAZUKU010000046.1:0-40975 GCA_045643485.1 Treponema sp.
CGTGACATAGAAGATGCACGTGCTTACCACCTACTGGACATGGGACGCTACACTCACTTGCTCGGACTTGTTGCAGGAACACTTGGCTTTGACACAAAAAGCGGAGTTCCAAGAAGCGGCCGCGCAGTAAACACAACAACATTAATCAACGACCTTATCGTAGACTTATGCGAACAGAGCTCACCTGAAAAAGGCATCTGCTTCAGCGAGCAGTATTTTAAATTCATAAAGGAATTGAAAAGCTTCAACATGTCAAACATCTATACACACTGGCGTCTTGTCGAATTTCAGAAATACGCCTCTGATGTTCTTGGCTGCATTTACCGTACGCTCATGAAGACTCAGGAATACGCACGCAACGGACGCATAAATTCTGCACTCAAATATTTTCCTACCCTTTGCAAAACATTTGAAGAATGGCTTGTAAAATATTCCAATTACGTTTCGCGTACAGCACCAGACCGCAAGAAAATCTGCAAGTATGAAACACAGGCTGTATTCAACGTAGACGAATGGGAAAGTTACCAGAAGTGTGTCATCGAATATCTTTCAGGAATGACAGACCAGTTTGCAATTTCTGTGTTTGAAGAAATTATTTCATTCTAAGGGATGCGCACAACTTTCGTTAACACGCATAATTACAGTAAACAGAAAAACACATCTAAAAAACAGAACGCCCCTCTTCTGTTAACGCAACCAGTATTTGTAAACTGCAGACAGTTCCCGTTAACCGCAGACAGATCCCTTTAAGCGAAAACAGCATCCGTAAACAAAAAAAGCCCCGGCTAAACACCGGAGCTTTTCTTTTTAAGAAGAACTGCTTTTCAGCAGAAATTATTTCTTAAGAACTTCAGCAAGACCTTCAGCTGTAAAGCCAAGATATTCAGCAACTTTCTTAGCTGGTCCTGATTCACCAAAGCGGTCAATGCAGAACAAATCATCTTTGCTTGTTACAAAGCCTTCCCATCCCATGCGAGTGCCAGCTTCTGCTACAACAACACGTTTTGTGTTACCAATAATTGTGTTGATGAATGCAGCATCCTGGTTTTCAAAGAGTGTGCGGTCCATAACAGAAACAACACGGATGTTCTTTCCAGGAACAAGAGCAGCAGCATCGAGTGCCATGTCAACTTCAGAACCTGTAGCAAGAACAGTAATGTCTGGATTGTCTCCACCCTTCTTAACGATATATGCACCAGCTTTAACTGTATTCTTCCAGTCTGGATCTTCCTTTTCGTAAACCTTAAGCCCCTGACGTGTGAAACACATACAAACAGGATGATCTTTAGAAGCAACAGCCATTTCCCATGCAACCTGGCTTTCTTCAGCATCACCTGGACGAAGAACCTGTGTATTTGGAATACAGCGTAATGCACTTACTGTTTCAATTGGCTGATGTGTAGGACCATCTTCACCAACATAAATTGAATCGTGTGTAAAGATGTAGATGTTAGGAATCTTTGCAAGAGCAGCAACTCTTAATGAAGGACGCAAGTAGTCACTGAATACAAGGAATGTAGCACCAAATGCGCGGAGACCACCATGTAAGTTAATACCGCTCATTACCTGGCTCATTGCAAATTCACGGATACCGTATTCAATTGTGCGTCCCTTGCGGTTAGCAGCATTGTATGTACCGTCGTCATTCTTAACCTTAGTCTTGTTTGGCCCCTGTAAGTCAGCAGAACCGCCAACGAGCCATTCGTAACGGTCAGCCATGCAGTTGAGGCTCTTTCCAGAAGCATCACGTGTTGCAGGAGCATCACCAATGTTGTAAGAAGGAGCAGCAGCTTCTCCAGTCTGTTCCTGGTTCCAGTAAGCATCCCACTTTTTGCGGAGGTCAGGATTTTCTTTTGACCATGCATCAAATTCTGCATTCCAGTCAGCTTCTGCCTTAGCAAGTTCAGCTCTTCTTTCTTCGAAGAATTTGTATGCTTCCGGTACAACGTAGAACTGTTCATCTTCTGGAAGACCAAGTTCTTTCTTTGCAGCCTTACATCCGTCTTCACCAAGAGGAGCACCGTGAACATCAGCTGTACCAGCTTTTGGAGCACCCTTACCGATTGTAGACTTAAGGATGATGAGTGTTGGTTTTTCTGTTTCAGCCTTAGCCATCTTTACAAGGTCAGCAATTTCGCCAACATTGTACATGCTTCCGCGAAGAACCTGCCATCCGTAAGATTCATAGCGCTTCTGAACATCATCTGTGAAAGTAATGTCTGTGCAGCCGTCAATAGAAATTTTGTTTTCATCATAGAAAGCAATAAGTTTACCAAGCTTTAAGTTACCTGCAAGAGAACAAGCTTCAGAAGAAACGCCTTCTTCAAGACAGCCTTCACCAACTAAAGTATATGTGTAGTGATCTACGATTGTGTGCTTAGCTGTGTTAAAGCGTGCAGCAAGCATAGATTCAGCAATTGCCATACCAACAGAAAGTGCAATACCCTGACCTAATGGACCAGATGTACTTTCAACACCGTCTGTAACACCATATTCAGGATGACCAGGACATTTTGAGCCAATCTGGCGGAAGTTCTTGATATCATCCATGCTAACTTTATAGCCGGCAATGTGAAGGATTGAATAAAGAAGCATTGAACCATGACCTGCAGAAAGAACGAATCTATCGCGGTCAACCCATTTGCTGTTTGCAGGGTTGTGCTTCATTACATCGCCATATAAAACTGCAGCAACTTCAGCTGCACCAAGTGGAAGACCAGGATGTCCAGAATTAGCCTTCTGAATTGCATCCATTGAAAGACTGCGGATAGAAAGCGCAGTAGCTTCAATACCTTTAGTATTCATACTAAAACTCCTTATATATTTTACCTTATTCTTTTTCCTTAATTATTTTCTGAATTGCTTCAAGAAGAACAGATTCATCAGGCTGAGTATCCAGAAGCTTGCGGAATTCCATATCGCGGAAAAGCGAAGCAATCTGTGTAAGCACGTTAAGATGAGTCTGTGCAGAAGAAGAAAGCAGAACAAACATTGTATCAACAAGACGGCTGTCAGGAGCCTTCATGTCAACAGGTTTTTCAAGATAACAAACGGCAATTCTCTGTTCACTTTCATCTTTAAGTATAGGATGACGTGGATGAGGAATTGAAATACCTTTTCCAACAGCAGTACTTAATATTTCTTCGCGTGAAATAAGCTGTTCGTAAACATCATCAGCATTAAGACCTTCCGGAAGTGAAATTACCTTGCTGATGTTCTTATATATTTCTTTTGGATTACCGCCGGCGATATTTTTATATACACCGCCCTTTTTAATTAATGAACAAATGTCTATTGTCTCTGACATAACTAAAACTAACCTCTCAAATCTAACGGCAATTATTTAATTACCGTGAAATTCCTTTTTCTCTCCTTAACGACCGCTTCTTCCAGTTCTGACTGTATTTCTTCGAAATTCATTTCCATACCATCAAGTGACAGAAGCAGAGTTTCCGCTTCTTCGCCCAAGTTTTCCTGAGCCGCTACAGTTTCTAGAATTCTGGTCAAATGATTAAACAGTTGTGACAAGATAACAAGTTCCTGCTGAGGGAAATTTTCCAATGCTTTACCGTAACCGTCTACTTTATTAACAAGAAGAGCAATACGCATGTATAGCAAAAGTGCTTTCTGTCTTACAGGACCGATGCTCTGGTCCGCAAACCAATTATAATCACTCTTTAGTATAACACTTCTTTCCTGCAAGTGCAACAATAGGAAGTTTTTCTCTACTATATTAAGTTTAATTGACTGGGGAATCATGCGCTCAAGAAGTGCATCAAAATCTTCTGACCTTCTGAAAAGCATATCAACAATAAACTGGTCTTTTACAAACTGCGGCATGGAATAAAACAGCTTTTCTTCAGGAGAAAGCATTTGTGCCGCTTTATCATCACCGGAAACAAGTGATTTGTTCCACGAACCTACTGCAGGAACAGTCTTTCCCTTGTGCCAGAGTCTTGTTTCTACCCCAAAATACTCAATTCCAGTCTTTTTTGCATACGAATTGATGTATTCATGCATTGAACCGCAGTCTTCTACACAAAGTTCCCTTCTGTTTTCAAAAAATAATACAGCCAGCTGTTCTTCAATGCTGCTGCATGGCCCCGCACGGTCAAATGACTTGAGCATAAGGTTTTCCAGAAGCGTATACCAGTGGAGCCTTCTGTCACCGGCATCCCCTTTGTCAAAAACATTGCTTTCTGAAGCCTCATGTATAAGAGTTAGCTCAACAATTCCTTTTTGCCAGTCTTTTACTGAACACAAAAACCTGTCGCTTATAGTAAAACCGTATTTTTCCTTGACTGAAGAAAAATCAACTCCGGTAAGCATTACGGTATTTGGGAGCGCAAAGTCTTTTTCCATAAGGTCAAATGTTTCGTTTGCAGGATCAGCCGCAATGTACTGGGGAGCATATTCTTCGCCGTAAAGCATGAACAAATCAATTGCCCTGTCACTTTCTACTTCAACTGCTTTTTTTGGAAGAGGATTTCCTTCAAAAACAAAAGTCAAATCTCCGGAATACATTTCGCTGTCCGTAAAAGGCATGCATCTGTCACCCGGAATGAACACTCCTTCTGTTACTTCAAATGCGTATGGCTTTATGCTGAAAAGTCTTCCCGAAAAAGCGCCGGCTCTTGTCATGTAAAGACCGTTTTGCAGCGGAAACACTACAGAATTTGATTCAAGACGTTCCTTTGCTTCTTCTGCAGATATTCTTATTTTATTGTCCGCAAGAAATTTGCAGAAATCCTTAACGGTAAAGAATTTTGTCTGAGCGCAAAGATAATGATTGATGACGTCTTCCAGCTGGGCCATATTGTAATAATACAGATAAATTAACGCTTTATTCAATAAATGATAAAAAATATTTACGAAACAAAGCATTTTATTTATATTTATCATATGGTCGAAGTAAAAGAAGAAGAAGAGCGCAAGGTAAAATGCTTTCTCGTTGGTAAGCCGGGCAAAAAGGATGAAGACAATACGCCTTATGAACTTATTGGTCTTGTAGAAACACTCGGTTATGAAATTGCAGGAACTCTTGTCTTAAACAGACTTGAACCGGCACCAGTATACGGAATGGGCAAAGGAAAGGCATTTGAAATTGCTGACAATGCAAAAGACGTTTTTGCTGACTGCATAATCTTTGACTGGGACCTTGATCCTTCAAAGCAGAGGAACTGGGAACGACTCACAAACATTCCGTGTTTTGACAGAAACGAAGTAATCCTCCGCATATTCAACGACCGTGCCGAAACAAAGGAAGCTGTCCTTCAGGTAGAACTTGCAAAACTTACATACTCTCTGCCAAGATTAAGTCATTCTTACGGAGACATGTCGCGTCAGAGAGGCGGCTCTTACGGAACAAAAGGAAGCGGTGAAACACAGCTCGAACTCGACCGCCGCCACATTGAAGAAAAAATCATTCAGGTTAAAAAAGAAATTGAAACTGTTGCGTCAAACCGTTCCACACAGCGTAAGCAGCGTGAACGTACAGCTTCTGCAACATGCGCTTTAGTCGGTTACACAAACGCAGGCAAATCAAGTCTGCTCAATGCACTTACAGGCGCAGAGGTTTTTGTTAAGGACGAACTGTTTGCAACACTCGACCCTACTACAAGAAAGCTTACGTTCCCGGAAGGTTCATCAATTCTTCTTACAGACACTGTAGGATTCATTTCAAACTTACCGCATCTTCTTATTGATGCATTCAAATCTACTCTCGAAGAAGCAGCTCTTTCTCAGCTCCTTTTGATTACAGTTGATGCAAGCGATCCAAACTGCTTCAGACAGTACAATGTCGTTCAGAAGGTACTTGCTGAAATAAATGCAGACAAAGTTCCGCAGCAGGTTGTGCTTAACAAAGTTGACCGCGTTAAGGACAACGACGTTCTTCTTGCTGAATTGAAGGCTAAATTCCCGGAAGCAGTTTACGTAAGCGCACATACGCAGGAAGGTTTTGAAGAACTGCTCACGGTAATCAAAGATAAGCTTCTTGGCAAACAGGCTGAATACATAATTCCGTCTGACAGAAGTGACCTTGTTGCACTCGCAAGAAAAAACGGCACAGTCATTTCAGAAGAATGGCTTGAAGACGGAGTTCATCTTACCGCACAAATTTCAGGAACATTCGACAGCGAAGGAAACGCTACTTCAAGAACACTTGCACTTCTTTCGCCATACCTAGTAAAATAAATGCGTATGAGTTTACGTAACTGGTTTAAAAACATTACTCCCCTCAACAAGGCTCTCCTTACGCTGATTGCAGCCGCACTCGTAATAATAATTTTTGGAAGTGCTGTCGGTTTGACAAAAAACAATCCGTCAGAAGACTTCAGGCAGGCTGATCCGGAACCGCAGAAAGTAATCAACTACAGTGCTAAGAAAAACGAAAAGATTGCAGCTTATACGGAACTTGGAGAAATACGCGCAGTATGCAAGGCACCGTCGGAAGATGAAAAGGGAACAATTGTTTTAATAAGGCCATGGTTTTCATACCCGGACGGAGATACAGTCTTATTTGAAGAACTGTCAGATAAATCAAGAAAACTCAAGTTAATTTTTTCAGACTACTTTGCTTCACACACAGAAGATGAATTAAGGCTTCTTGGCGAAACAAAAATCAAGCAGGACTTATGCCACCTTATCAACGCAGAACTTGTTCTTGGAAAAATCACTGCAGTTTATTTTGACGCATATATTTTCTTCTAAAACAGCAGGCATTTTTTTCAGATTCAACTGCAACTTTTTAATAAATACAGTGTCTATTTAAAAAAGCAACAGAAAGGAGGAACAGATGAATTCTGCACCAATGACACCGGCAGCACAGGTAATTGTTTCCATAATACCAATCGTAGGAATTACCTTTGCAGCAATAATTATTTTCTTTGCACTACTCTGGCACCACAGGGAAACAAAGCAGCGCATCCTTAACGGAACATACACACCGCCGGTTTTCAACTTCAAGGCATTCAGCTTACTGTCAGGACTTCTTCTTGCAGGTGTAGGCCTTACGCTTACAGTTTTCTTTGCAATGCTCGAAGGTTTAACAAGGGATATTCTTGGTGGAGCAATACCGTTCGCACTTGGCCTTATGCTCATTCTTTTCTTTAAGCTGAATCCGGATTTTAAAAACAAGCCTGACGATGAAGAATAATCTTGTACGCAGTACAGGTAACTTTCTTTTACAAAAACGCGATGAACTTCTGATAAAGGAAATCCTTTATGGAAACACATCACTGTATGCAAAACTTGTAGCGCCATACAAAAAACGCATTCAGTCACTTGGAGCAGGCTTTTTCCGGAATGAATCTGATGTAGAAGATTTTGTTCAGGACGTACTTATAAAAGCCTATTCCAGCTTAAGCAGTTTTAGGGGAGAAAGCCTTTTTTCTACCTGGCTTCTCAGAATTGCATATACAACAGCACTCAACACAAAAAAACGCCGCAGGGAATACGACTCAATTGCTGACGAATGCATGCTCGTTTCTTCAACAGACAGCCCCGAAGAAGCACAGATAAAAAAGCTTACGGCAGAAGCAGTCCGTGAAGCAGTAAAGGAACTTCCCGAACGATACAGCGAATGCCTGGACATGTACTTTTTCCACGACCTTTCATACGAACAGATAGCTCAGGTAACAGAGCTTCCCGTTAACACAATAAAATCACATATTTTCCGTGCAAAGAAAATCCTGCGTAACAAACTAAGGGATTTTTCCTTCTAACAGACAAGGAGTATAATGAATCATATGAAAAACTGCGAAAACTTTATGGACAAATACCTCATGTTCGACAAAGGCGAAATGCTTCCGCTTAGCCTTAGCCTTCATCTCCTTAAATGCAGGGAATGCCGCAGACAGATACGACTTCTTTCAAAAGCGCAGAAACTTGCCGGAAAACCGCTCAAAATAACTGTTTCTCCTTCAGACAAAACTATTTCCAAAGCAATGGAGTCCATAGACATAAATTACGATTCGTCAAAGATACACGTACCGCTTTTCCAGTGGATAGCAGCAGGTGTAATTATGATTGCAGCTTTTTTCCTTTTTTCACTGTTAACGGAAACTCAAACACATCATGTAAACGCAATTTACTACCTTCTGTTTGCCGGCTCAATTACGGCTTACTGCCTGCTGTTTGTTGCCGCAAATTTAGACTTCTTCATCAAAAAGATTGATATAAAGGGTGTACTTTAATATTCCGATATTAAAGATATGCCATCAAATAGTTACGAAAAACCTGATTTCTGGTCTCAAAAAGCATTTAAGGAAGGTTATCCTGCCCGAAGTGTGTATAAACTTCAGGAAATCGACAAGAAATTCGGGTTTTTAAAGAAAAAATACACTGTTCTCGACTTAGGTGCTGCTCCTGGAAGCTGGACTACATGGCTTTTAAGGCAGCTCGACGGCAGCGGAAAAGTAGTTTCAGTTGACCTTAATCCGCTATCAAAATCAGTAAAAGGTGACAATTTAGTATTTTTCCAGGGAGACCTCCTCAGTAAGGAAATAAGGGACCAGATTACAGCAAACGGTCCGTATGACCTTGTTGTATGCGATGCAGCTCCCCTTACCACAGGCAATAAAGTAGTAGACACCGCCCGCTCAAAAGGCCTTGTCGAAATGGCAATATGGTATGCCGAAAGCATGCTTAAACCGGGAGGCAATTTCTGCGTAAAGATCTTCCAGAACGGAGACCAGCAGAAGCTTCTTATGAAAATGAGGGCTGTCTTTACACAGGCAAAAGGCTTTAAGCCGGAAGCATGCAGACAGGAAAGTTTTGAAACTTATCTTATAGGAATTAACAGGAAGCCGCTATGAAAAGGTTTGTTTTTAGCAGAAAAATGTGTTATAGTTACAAAAAGATAATGAAAGACAGAATTAAAAAAGGTATTGTTTACTTCTTGTCTGCAACAGCCGCACTTGCAGTTGTTGCTTCAGTTACACTCATTACTGTTAAACAATTACAGCCGCATGGACAGGGCGGTTTTGAAGAAGTCAGCTTACCTGAATTAACAGACGATATTCTCGACCAGCAGCTTATGCAGGAAGCAGTTGCAGACGAAACAACTGACGTCAGCGAAAAAGATTTTTCTCTTTCATACTTCTCATACAGAGTTAAACCAGGAGACATGCTTGGTTTTATAGCAGACCGTTTTGACCTTACTTCAGACACTTTAATCAGCGTAAATCAGATCAAACAGTCACGCCTCATTCAGTCAGGACAGTATCTTAAAATACCTTCAATGTCAGGAATTCTGTATACAGTAAAGGTTGCAGACGAAACACCTCAGTCAATTGCAGATAAATACGAAGTTGATGCAGAAAAATGCGCTCTTGTTAACAATATTAATGTTTCACAGTCACTTCCAGCCGGAACGACTCTTTTTGTTCCAGATGCACACCTTGACTGGGTAACAAGACAGGAAATCAACGGAGACTTATTCATTAAGCCTATTCACTCAAGATATTACCTTTCATCTGTATACGGTTACAGACAGAATCCTTTTGACGCATCAAAGCGTACTTACCACAACGGTATGGACCTTGCATGTTCTCAGGGCACATATGTTTATGCCGCATTATCAGGAAAGATTACGACAACCGGTTATAATGATGTTTATGGAAATTACATAATCATTACACATCATTCCGGATATAAGACTCTTTACGGACACTTAAGCTCAGTTCTCTGCAAAAAGGGACAGTATGTTACTACAGACACAAAAATAGGCCGTGTAGGAAGCACTGGTATGAGTACAGGTCCTCACCTTCACTTTACAGTTTATAAAAACGGTAAAACTGTAAATCCGGCTAATCTCTGGAAATAAACCAGAATTTTACAAATTCAATTTTAGAGAGTATAATTTCAGTATACGGAGAGTGAAATTTATGGCAGATATTTTAAACGATACACAATTCGAATTATTCCGAAAGTTTATTTACAATGAAAGCGGCATCACTTTTTCTGATACAAACAGATCAATTCTTGACAGCAGAATCAAAGAAAAACTGCGCGAAAAAGGAATTGAAACTCCTGACGAATATTATAAGAAGGTTTCATCTGACAAAGAAGAGCTGAAGGAATTCCTTGACAGCGTTACAACAAACCTTACACGCTTTTTCAGAAATCAGGCTCATTTTGATGCATTCATTAATTATGTAATTCCACATGTAATCGAAACAAAAAAGAAAACAGGCGATACAAAAATCAGAATCTGGAGTGCAGGATGCTCTACAGGTGAAGAACCATATACAATCGCAATGATTCTGCAGGATATTCTCCCGGCTCCTTATACATTTGACATCATGGCTTCAGACATTTCACTCAAATCGCTTATGGTCGGAAAACAAGGGTTCTATCCGGAGTCAAGAATTACCGGTATTCCTCAGAATTACCTTGATAAATACTTTACAAAATCAGACAAAGGTTATCAGGTAAAAGAGTCACTTATGTCAACAATTCATTTTGACTACCACAACCTCAAGAACGACAGCGGTGCAAGAAACCTGGACGTAATCTTCTGCAGAAATGTACTCATCTACTTTGATGAACCGGCACAGAAGGCTGTAATAGACAGATTCTACAACTCAATGGCACCAGAGTCATACCTTTATATCGGTCACTCAGAAAGTCTTTTCGGAATGGATACTAAATTTGAATTCCTTAAGACGGAATGGGCTTGTCTTTACCAGAAGAACGAGAGTAAATAAAAATTACAGAAGGGCTTAGCTTAGATGGACGATATTGATGTAATTAAAGTACTTGTTTGTGACGACTCAGCATTAATGAGAAACCTCATTTCGCACATCATTGATGATACGAATGGAATGAAAACTGTTGGAACTGCCATGAACGGTCAGTTTCTTCTTGAAAAGATTCCACTTTTAAAACCGGATGTTATTCTTCTTGATATAGAAATGCCTGTAATGAATGGCGTAGAATTCCTAAAGAAACGCAAGGAACTTAACATTGATATTCCGGTAATCATTCTTTCTTCAATTGCAACAAAAGGTGCTGCAGTTACAATGGAATGTCTTGAACTCGGAGCAAGTGATTTCATTACAAAGCCAAGCGGTTCAATTTCTACTGATATTGCAAAAGTTGCTTCACAGATTGTTGAACTGGTAGCTTCTTACGGTGGCAGCCACGCAATCAAACAGAACAGAAAAACTTATCCTACAGAATATTTCATTCAGCAAACAAAGCTTAAGGAAGCTGCAAATGCTGCCAGAAAAGAAGGCATTCTCGACAAAGTAAAGCCTGTCGAAACACAGACTCCTGAACAGATAATGCCTATGTTTACGACAAGACATAAGGAACCTGCAATCATAATTCCTAAGCGTGAAGGCGGTTCCATTGAAATAATAGCAGTAGGTATTTCAACAGGCGGCCCTAATGCGCTCCGTCAGGTATTTGCCGAAATTGATCCGGACATTAAACAGCCGATTCTTGTCGTTCAGCATATGCCTGCAGGCTTTACCGCAGAATTTGCTGCCAGCCTTAACAGAATATGTCCTCTCGAAGTAAAGGAAGCAGAAGACGGAGATATTATTAAATCAGGACAAATTTACATTGCTCCTGGTAATTTCCATATTTATGTTGAAAGAAAACCTCTTGCTTCTATTCTAAGATTGTCACAGGAACCTCCAAGAAACGGGCATAGACCTTCTGCAGACGTTCTTTTTGAATCAGTTGCCAAGTGTTACGAAAACCACGCTTTGGGCATAATCATGACCGGTATGGGACGCGATGGTGCCGTACAGCTTGCCGAAATGCGCAAGGAAGGTGCATGGACTTTGGGACAGGATGAACAGTCATCAATTGTTTACGGAATGCCTAAAGTTGCACACGAATTAGGTGCAGTACAAAAGCAGGTTTCACTAAACGACATGGGCAAAGAAATAAGCAGAATTGCAAAAGAACATTCCGCTTAGAGCCTGCATGTATAATTTGCAGAAAACACTCTGCATCACCAAAATTTACTTTTCAATACGAATGACAATTTCACTCCAAAATGTTATACTTTAAGTAATGAATAATGAATTTTTTCCGTATTTACAGAAAATTGAGACTCAATTAACAAAAGCCCTTCCCTCTTTTGCAGAAGAAGGCTGGAAATCAGATTCATTTGGCTCAATATTTGAAGCTGTAGAAAAAAAACACATACAGCCCCTTCTTGACCCGACAACAGAACTCGTAAGTTCAGGCGGAAAAAGATGGAGACCGCTGCTTTTAGTCCTGCTTACCGAAGCTGTTCTTGAAGATTCATCGCTTACTGCTGAACAAAAACAGACTGCTCTCGAAAATGCATTCCATGTAACACCGCTGGTAGAATTTGTTCATACGGCAAGCCTAATTCACGACGATATAGAAGATCATTCAGACACAAGGCGCGGAAAACCTGCTGCATACAAAACATACGGTCTGGATACAGCATTAAATTCCGGCTCATGGCTGTATTTTGAAGCTCCAGTCAGCATAGATACATGCAGTTTTACTTCAGAACAAAAACTTACCCTTTACAAAACATATTCAAATGAATTAAGAAGGCTGCATCTTGGCCAGGCAATGGACATTAAATGGCATAACGACAATACATGCTGTCCTACAGCAGATGAATACATTGCAATGGTAAGATGCAAGACAGGAACACTTGCTTCTCTTGCAGCAAAAACAGGCATTTTGTGCGGTGGCGGTTCAGAACAGCTTGCCCAGGAATGTTCTCTTGCTGTTTCTAAGATTGGTGCAGGATTCCAGATTATAGACGATTACATAAACCTTACGACAGGAAACGCCGGTAAAAAAAGAGGCGATGATATAGTCGAAGGCAAAAAAAGTTTACCGGTCCTGCTGTATAATGAAAAGAACGCAGGAAATAAAGATAAATTACAACTTCTTGCAGACTGTTTTGAACAGGCTCGCAGTGAGGGAATAGAAAGCAGTGCTGTAGAAAAAGCCATTTCATTAATGGAAGACTGCAGCGTCATTAAAGAAGCCAAGGTAATGGGAATTAACTATATCAACGAGGGACTTGCTGATCTTGAAAAATTATTTTCTAAAGAAAACAAACCCCTCAAAAAAATAGTTACCCTGTTTACAGACATGATTCCAACTGACTTACAGTAAGGAAAGACGTAATATGCTGGAAAACTGTGAAACATTAAACAATCAGGCAATTCTTTATGCTCAGAAAGGCGAATATGCAGAAGCAATTGCATGTTTTAAAAGAGCAATCACAATGGAAAAACAGAATTATCTTCTGTGGTACAATCTTGGATTAACTTACAGGGATGCCGGTGACTTAAAAAAAGCAAAGAATGCAATCAAGCAGGCCAATGAAATTAATCCATCAGATGAAGATATTCTTGAATCACTTTCGCACATCTGCTTTATTGCAGGAGATTTTGACGAAGCTCATTATTATTGCACACAGGGATTAAACCTTAATTTACACAATCCGCACTTCTGGAATTTAAACGGAGTTATTTTCTTTAACCAGGCAGAATATGAAATGGCAGCTGAATCATTTGAACAGGCCGTAAGTTTAAATCCTTATTACAGTGACGCAATTTTCAACCTTAAAGACTGTTATGAAGAATTAGGAAATAAAACCGGTGCGCAAATCTGTAAGGAGAGGCTCAAATCTTTACGCTAGGATAAATAATGAAAGAAAAAGCACTTGTTACAAAAGTTGAACAGAATGAAATAACAGTTATTCCTCTTATTACAGATGCATGCTTAAGCTGTACAAAAGGATGTGCCAAACAGGGAAAACCGTTTACTGTAACAAACCCATATAATCTTGAAGTAAAAAAAGGAAGCATTGTTAAAGTTGCAGCCTCTAAAACTTCTGAAAACATACAGGGAATATTTGCCCTTCTCTTACCAATAATTTTTGCTGCAGCAGGATTTTTTCTTGCTTCTCCCATAGCTTCACTCTTTGGAAAAAAAGCCGGAGAAGGAACAAAAGCATTATGCGTTCTTTCATTTCTTTTCATCTCAGCAGCAGCTGTATTCTTTATCAGCAGAAAAATTAAATTCAAGGGAAGGCCAGGCATTATTGAAGTACTGCTTCTTTGCGGACTTGTACTTACATTCAATTCATGTTCACTTAATTACGGTGAAGGAGATGAACCTGAATCAAACAATCCTGAATTTATTTTCAAGAATGCAAAATTCCAGCGTATAGAAGAAAAAAAACTTAAGGTCTCCTTACAGGCAGAGCGGCTTGAACAATACAAAACAGACAACGCAATGTTTGCACAGAATATCTATTTTGAAAGCTTTGACAAAGACAATAAAGTTGAAACAACCGGATCTTGTTCTCTTCTCGACATAAACAATAAAGAAAAGGTATATTATTTATTCAATCAGATTATAATAAAAAATATTCCACAGGATATTGAAATCAATGCACAGAATTTAAAATGGGACAGCAATTCGGAACAGCTGACTTCAAGCATAAATGATTCTGTTGTAATAAAAAGGGACGACCTTGAAATATACGGAAACGGTTTTTCTGCAAGCGGCGTAAGCAAAAGCTTTGTTTTTACAGAAGGTGTTCAGGGCGTTATCAGGACAAAAGAAAGTAACTCAGAAGACGAAACGCAAAATGAAGAAGCTTCTGACGGAGAAATTAAATGAAAATTACAAAAAGTAACTTAACAAAAAAAATATTGCTTATCTGCATGTTGCTTAATGCAGCATTCTGTTTTTCTGAAACAATTACATTTTCTGCTGACACAATGAGCGGACAGACAGGTGATGACAGTGACTACACAAAAATGGAAGGCAATGCAAAAGTTACAACTGACACAATGGAAATTGAAGCTGATTTAATTGAATTAAAAGGAGAAGACTTCCGTTATATTGTTGCTACAGGAAACATCAAGGGAAAAAACACAAAAAGCAAACTTGATTTTACATGTGACAAACTTACTTACGATAAAGAAACAAAAGTCGTAACTCTTGAAAACACAGTTCACTTAATTGATATAGAAAACGAAGTTACGGCAGATGCACAGTACATTGAATACAATCAGGATACAGAAATTGCAATAATGCAGATATCAGTAAACCTGACACAAAAAAACAATGTATGTACTTCCGCTTATGCCATTTACAGAAAAAAAGAACAGATGCTTGAAATGAGCGGAAATCCAAAAGTTGTACAGGACAAGGATACATTCCGTGCTCAGACAATTACACTTAACCTGGACACTCAGGAAATTACGCTTGACGGAAGAGTTAAAGGTTCCGTAACAACAAAAGACAATGAAAAGAAATCTTCTGAACCAACGCCACAGAATGAGGGTAACTAAATGTTCGGTCTAAAAAAGAAAGAAAAAAATCCTGCTGCAGAAAACTCTGTAATGCAAAATACAGTTTCCGATATAATTGCTTCAGACAACCAGTCAACAGAAGCCGGCAACATAAATCAGGAACAAAAGATTACTCCTGTTACTGACACATCTGTAATTACACAAATCGAAGACCAGGGAAATAATCTCGATACACTCAAAGTTAATTCTCTTTACAAAAGTTTCGGTCACAAAAAAGTCGTTCAGGGAATTGATTTTTCAATGCAGACAGGAGAAGTTCTTGGTCTTTTAGGTCCAAACGGTTCCGGTAAAACAACAACATTCTATATGATCGTAGGATTTTACAAACCAACAAGCGGTGAAGTATTTTTAAACAACAAGCAGATAACCAGGCTCCCAATGTACAAGAGGGCACAGGCAGGTATTTCATACTTACCGCAGGAACCTTCAGTATTCAGAAAACTTACAGTAGAAGAAAACATATGGTCAATTCTTGAAACAAGAAAAGATCTTTCCCATAAAGAAAAAAAACAGAAGCTGGAAGAACTTATTGAAGAATTTGCAATCGGAAGAATCCGTAAACAGCAGGCCTTTACACTTTCCGGAGGTGAACGCCGCCGTACAGAAATTGCACGTTCCCTTGCAATAGAACCAAAATTCCTGCTTCTTGACGAACCGTTTGCCGGAATTGACCCTATAGCCGTTGCCGACATCAAGAGCATGATTAAGCTTCTTGCACAAAGAGGCATTGGTATTCTTATTACAGACCACAACGTACGCGATACGCTCGAAATTACTGACCGCGCAATCATTATTTCAACAGGACAGATTGTTATTCAGGGAAACAAGGAAGACATCCTTAATTCCCCTCTTGCCCGCGAAATATACCTTGGAAAAGATTTCGAAATGTAATTTATTCCGTTAGACCTGACGGATATCTTCTATAACTCCACCACACTCTTCAACAAGAGCCTTTACTTTTTCAAGTGGAACTCCAGTGCATTTAAGTGTAATTATTCTGTGAAGGTCATCCTTTGCATCAGAATGAAGTGTTGTAATGATATTTCCGTTTAAGCCGGCAATACCAGTTGCAATTTTAGCAAGCTGACCAGGCTTTTCATCAACTTCAAACGTAACCCTTACGCCAGGGAATCTTGCTCCAAACAAATCAATGAATGCATGGAAAATATCTGTTTCAGTTATGATACCGATTATCTTATTATCTTTAAGAACAGGAAGGCATCCTATTCCATAATCCTGCATAATGCTTGCTGCGCTTTCAAGTGTTTCATTTTCAGTAACAAACTTAACATCCTTATGCATGATTTTTTCTATTTTCAATTTGCCAAGAAGATAACTTAATTCAAATACATCAAGCGTCGTAGAATCATTTGGCGTTGCTTTTTCAATATCATTCTTGGTAACAATGCCAACAAGCTTACCATGTTCATCAAGAATAGGTATCTTGTTAACCTTCTGCTTTTTCATTAAAGCCTTTACTTCCGGGACAGTGTTATCAGGCTTAGCTGTAAATGGATTGCGGATCATGATATCTTTTACTAACATAACTTATCTCCTCATAAGGAACATTCTTGCTTTAACCATAACATCAAAAATTTTCATTCCTTATACATAAAGTATACTATAATTTTCAGGGGATTAGTAAAAAATATGTTTAAAAAAATAAAGCCGTCCTTGTTTCTGAAGCAAATAACACTTCAATAAGGACGGCTGGAAGTCAGTTTAACTGATCAGCTTTTGCTTAGGCCTGAGCTTCTTCTGCAGGAGCTTCAGCTGGAGCTTCTTCTTTTGGAGCAGAAGCTTTTGCAATCTTAGCAGCTTTCTGAGCTTCGTTCTTTAAGGCAGCTTTGCAGAATTTGCAAATCTTTACCTTCTTTCCATCAATTTCCTGTTCATACAGTACTTTGATCTGTGCTTTACCACAGCGGCCACAAATTCCACGGCCGTGATTTGGTTCTTTACGAATACCAGTTCCACGATGTGACTTAGACATAGCTTACTCCTTTGCCTCGGCCTTAGCCTTAGCTTTTGTTGTTTTAGCAGCGCCTTCAGCCTTTTCAGCTTTCTTTGCTGGAGCTTTTGCTTTTGGAGCAGCTTTCTTAGCAGCCTTATCAGCATTCTTTGCTTCTGGATCTGGGAGCTTATAGTCTACCAGTTCAAGAATTACAACATCTGCTGCATCGCCCTGACGGAAACCCATCTTAAGGATACGAGTGTAACCGCCTTTGCGATCGTTCATGCGAGGTCCAATTTCTGTAAATAACTTGTTAAGAATTTTTTCGTCAGCAATATACTTTGCTGCAATTCTTCTGTTATGAACAGTATCAATCTTTGCACGTGTAATAAGCTTTTCAGCTGCTTTACGAACTTCAAGCGCCTTAGACTTAGTTGTAGTTACACGTTCGTATCTGAACAAAGATGTAACCATGTTGCGTGACATAGCACGGCGATGGGCTGTAGTACGTGAAAGCGGATTAAATCCATTCTTATGATTCATCTGTTTCTTCCTTATGTTTGCGTAAGTTGATATCCTTTAAGTGACTGTAATCAGTCATACCTAAAGTCAATCCACGCTCTTCAAGTTTAGCCTTGATTTCTTCAAGACTCTTCTTTCCGAAATTACGTGTTTTGGTAATATCATCTTCCGTCTTTTTTGTTAATTCACCAATTGTGTGAATGTTTGCATTTTTAAGACAGTTTGAACTACGTACAGAAAGCTCAAGTTCTTCAACTGGAGTATTGAGTAACTGGCGAATCATTTCATCGCCTTCGTCAAGTTCATCTCCACTTGATACTTCACTGTCGTTGAAGTTAACGAAAATTGCGAAGTGATCTTTTGCAATTTTTGCTGCTTCAGCAAGTGCGTCTTCAGGTTTAATTGTACCGTCTGTCCACACTTCAAGAATGAGTTTGTCGTAGTCGTTACGCTGACCTACGCGGTAAGGTTCAATAGAATATTTAACCTTCTGCACAGGTGTAAAGATACAGTCCATTGGAATTGTACCAACAATTTCAATGTAGTGTTCATTTACTTCTGCAGGAACGTATCCTCTTCCTAAATCAACCTGAATTTCAAATTCAAGGTGGGCACCTTCCATCATTGTAAAGATTTCAAGACCTTTTGTGAAAACTTCAAGCTGTCCTGCTTTTTCAAAGTCTTCGCTCTTTACAACACCTGGTCCCTTAAATTCAAAAAGAAGCGTATCCTGTTCAACGTCCTGCGGCAGGCGCAAACGAATCTGTTTCAAGCTGTTCAAAACTTCCAGCGTATCTTCACTAACATTAGGAATTGTTTCAAATTCACTGGAAATAACATGAGGAACACCATCCGCATCGTACGAAGTGATTCTTACAGAAGAAATTGCGTAACCCTGAATTGAAGACAGAAGTACACGGCGGAGAGTATTTCCTACTGTTGTACCAAAACCTGTTTCAAAAGGGAAAGCTGTAAACTTTCCGTAATTTGGATCAGTTTCGAGATGCTCAAATGTAATGCCTTTTGGTTTCTTAAAACCTTTAAGCAGATTTTTGCGAGCCATCTGAACTCCTTATTTTCCTTATTTAGAATAGAGCTCGACTACGAGCTGTTCTTTAACATCAACGAGGTCTGTAATTTCTTCACGGCGTGGATACTGAACGAATGTACCTTTTACAGCATCTTCATCCAATGTAAGCCATGGAGCAGTTCCAGACTTAGAAACTTCTTTCAAACCATCCTGGATAACAGCAAGCTTCTTGCTTCTTTCCTTTACTTCGATAACATCACCCGGTTTTACGAGGAAACTAGGAATGTTAACGATGCGGCCATTAACCATAATGTGACGGTGAAGAACAAGCTGACGAGCCTGGTTACGGCATGTAGCAAAGTGCATTCTGAATACTACGTTATCAAGACGTGATTCAAGTAATGTTATAAGGTTTGAACCTGTAGCACCTGACATGCGGCGTGCATGTTCAAATGTAAGATGGAACTGCTTTTCGAGCATTCCATACATTCTCTTAATCTTCTGTTTCTCACGGAGCTGAAGACCATATTCACTGCGTTTTCCTGCTCTATTTTTTGGATCTTTTCCAGGAGCAGCGCGCTTTTTGTTAATAGGACATTTGTCGCTCTTGCAGCGATCGCCCTTAAGAAACAGTTTTTTCTGTTCTGTTCTGCAAAGTCTGCAAACAGGACCTGTATATCTTGCCATATTCCGATATTCTCCTTACATGCGGCGTGTTTTGCGTGGGCGACATCCGTTATGTGGAATAGGTGTTACATCAGAAATTGACTTAACCTTGAGGCCCAAAGAACCAAGAGCACGAACAGCGTTTTCACGGCCGATTCCTGGTCCCTTTACAAACACATGAACTTCACGCAAGCCGTAGCTCGCTGCCTTCTGAACAGCTGTTTCAGCAACAGACTGTGCGGCAAACGGAGTAGATTTCTTTGCTCCGCGGAATCCCAAACCACCTGAAGATGCCCAACTGAGAGCATTTCCCTTCAAGTCAGTAATAGTGACAATAGTGTTATTGAAGGTTGCCTGAATATAAACATTTCCTTCATATACACTCTTCTTCTCTTTTCTCTTTTTTACGGTTGCCATTACTTAACCTCCGCCCTACTTCTTCTTGTTAGCAACGGTCTTCTTCTTACCCTTGCGTGTGCGAGAATTTGTGCGAGTACGCTGACCGCGAACTGGCAGACCCTTGCGATGACGAGTTCCACGATAAGAACCGATATCTATAAGGCGTTTAATGTTAAGACCGATTTCTGAACGAAGACGGCCTTCTACTTTGTAATTGGCGTCAATTGCTTCACGAAGTTTTCCAAGATCATCCTGTGAAATATCATTCATCATCATGTTAGGATCGATTCCTGTGATTTCACAAAGACGATTTGCAGCTGGACGGCCAATTCCGTAAATATAGGTTAATGCTATATTGACATGTTTGTTAGGGAGGTCAACTCCCGCAATTCGTGCCATCAGTTACTCCTCAACCCTGTCTCTGCTTGTGCTTTGGGTTTTCACAGATAATGCGGATAATTCCGTTTCTCTTGATTACCTTACACTTGTCGCAGATGGGCTTTACGCTGGTGCGTACTTTCATAAAAAGTCCCCCTGGGATTTTGTATACATTCTATCTGATCATGGCAGATCGAAGTGTTATTAACACCATGAACTACAATCAGATACCCACTGCCTCTTAATTTTAAAAGACAGTGAGATAATATATCACAAAACCCAATACTTGTTCTAGACTAATTCGCGAAATTTTCTACTTTTTTCTAAAGATTTCGTGAATGTAACTTACCCTTCTTTGTAAGACCATCGTGATGATGCATCTTAAGAAGAGCTTCAACCTGTGACATTGTATCAAGATCTACACCTACAACAATCAGAAGTGAAGTACCACCCATCAACATTGCTATTGACTGTGGGAACTTGAAGATCAACTGAATAACTGTAGGAAGAATTGCTAATACAGCAAGATACAGTGAACCAGGAAGAATCAGACGGTTTAAAACCTTCTGAAGATATTCCTCTGTCTTGTCAGTACGGATTCCGGGAATAGAACCACCGTTTTCACGGATATTCTTTGCAATTTCTGTAGGGTTCAGTGTTACCTGAGTGTAGAAGTAAGCGAAGAATACGATTAACAGAACAAGGATAATATTATACCAAAGTCCAAGCGGATTTAATACCGCAGAAAGCTTCATGAGCCAAGTTGCTCTTCCTGCAAAACTGTTTGCAATCTGTAACGGGAATGTTAAGAATGAAGATGCGAAAATAATCGGGATTACTCCAGACGGATTGATTTTGAAAGGAATGTAAGTAGACTGTCCGCCATACATCTTGCGTCCAACAACACGCTTTGCATAGTTTACCGGGATTTTGCGTTCGCCTGACTGTTCAAGAACAACCAGTGCAATAATTGCAACGAACATAAGGAATACAACGATTACGAATACAACGTTGATGTTTCCATTCTGTACAGCGCGGATTAAATCCCATACAGCACTTGGGAATCTTGCTACAATACCGGCAAAAATGATCATTGAAATACCATTTCCAATACCGTGTGCTGTAATCTGATCACCAAGCCAGATTGTAACCATAGAACCTGTAGTTACAGTAAGCATTGCAAGAATCTTAAAATAGACCTGATTTTCAATGACGATAGCGCCTGGTACAGCCTGATTGATTGAGTCAGCATATACTGTAATAGCAAGAGACTGAATAAGACATACAAAAATGCTTCCTACTCTAGTCCACAAAGCTACACGCTGCTGACCACCATCTTCCTGAGCCATTCTTTTAAGGCTTGGGAAGATGATTAAAGCAAGCTGCAAGATAATCTGTGTTGAAATGTAAGGCATTACACCAAGCATGAACACAGAGAATCTTTCGAATGCACCACCGGCAAAGAAGTCCATGTAACTGGCAAACGCACTTTCCGCACCGTTAGCAAGATTATCGAAATACTGCAAAAGCAGTGTCGCATTAATGCCAGGAATTGTTAAAACACTTCCAAAGCGGAAAAGAGCGAGTATGAGCAATGTAAAGAGCATACGTGAACGTAACTCTTTTACTTTGAACATGTTTACGACTGGATTGTTTGCCATTTAGTCACTCCAACAATTTTATTTTGATTCTTCTGAAGCTTTTGCAGCACAGTTAACTGTACCGCCGGCCTTTTCAATTTTAGCCTTTGCAGATTCAGAAATCTTATCTACATCGATAGTGAGTTTCTTTGTAATATCGCCGTTTCCGAGGATCTTTACGAAACCGTCAGTCTTTTTAAGAAGTCCCTTTAATACGAGAGATTCCTTGCTTACTGTTTCACCATCTGCGAACTTTGCTTCGAGATCACAAAGATTGAAGCAAACATATTCTTTCTTGAACGGATAGTTAGAGAAACCGCGGTGAGCAATGCGTCTGTAAAGAGGCATCTGACCACCTTCGAATCCTATGTATGTCTTTCCGCCAGAGCGTGACTGCTGACCTTTGTTACCTTTACCAGCAGTTGTACCGCGTCCAGAAGAAGAACCACGACCAACAATACGTCTCTTTTTATTAGCACCTTTTGGGGCTGTTAAATCGAAATCTGCCATATCAGTCAATCTCCTCAACCTTTACAAGGTGACTAACAGAAGCAACCATACCCTTGATTGGGTCGCTTGCTTCCTGAACAACTGTAGAGTTAAGCTTCTTAAGACCAAGAGAACGAACAGTTGCAACCTTATCCGGTTTCTGTCCAATAACACTCTTAACAAGTGTAATCTTTAATTTCTTTGCCATAATTAACCCCACATATCCTTGAGGATTTTACCTCTGTTCTGAGCAACTGTATGTGCATTGAGCATCTTATCGATAGCATCAAATGTAGCGCGAACAACGTTTACAGAAGTTCTTGAGCCCTGAGACTTAGAAATAACGTCTGTAATACCTGCTGCATCCATTACTGCACGAACAGGACCACCTGCAATGATTCCAGTACCAGGACAAGCTGGTTTAAGGAAAACAGCTGAACTCTTGTACTTACCAATCATTTCATGTGGAATAGTTCCATTTTTAATAGGAAGAGTTACGAGATTAGCATGTGCCTTTTCGATACTCTTTCTTATAGCTTCAGTAACATCATTTGCCTTACCAAAACCGTAACCGATGCGTCCTTTCTGGTCTCCTACTACTGTGAGAGCAGAGAATGCCATTCTGTGACCACCTTTTACAGTCTTTGAAGTTCTCTTAAGCTTTACGAGCTTTTCTACGAACTCTTTTTCTTCAGGCTTTCTTTCTTTATTATTCTGGTGTTCCATAGCCACTCCTAGAATACAATCCCGGCTGCGCGGGTAGCGTCTGCAAGGGCTTTAACAACACCATGATAAAGGTAACCGTTGCGGTCAAATACTACAGTAGTAATATTCTTTTCCTTAAGGCGTGCACCCAGTGCTTCACCTAATTTTGTAGCACCATCAATATTGCACTTGAGGGCTGCAAAATCTTTTTCGAGAGTCGAGATGGAAGCAAGAGTTTTGCCTTCATCATCATTTATAACCTGAACGTAAAGGTTCTTTCCACTTCTGAACACTGTCATACGTGGGCGAGCTGCTGTTCCATAAATTGACTTACGGATATGAACCTTTCTGTGCAGGCGCTTTCTTTGTTTATCATTCAGTTTCTTAAGCATTTCGATAATCCTTATTTTACGCCGGTCTTACCGACTTTGCGTCTGATTACTTCAGTTTCATAGCGGATGCCCTTTCCCTTATAAGGTTCAGGCTTGCGCAATTTACGAATCTGAGCACTGAATTCACCAACCTGCTGTTTGTCAATTCCGCTGATTGTTAACTTACCGTCTTTATCTGCTGTTACAGTGAGTCCTTCCGGAATCATTGCGATAAAGTCGTTTGAGTAACCTAAGTTCATTACAATCATGTTGCCCTGAACTTCTGCACGGAAACCTACACCAGTGATAATAAGTGTTTTTGTAAAGCCTTTTGATACACCTTCAACCATATTGTTAAGAAGGTTGCGGTATAAACCATGAGCTGCATTTGCTGCCTTTGATTCATTTACAGGTGTAACTACTGCTTCGTTATTTTCCACTTTTACATTTACCAAGCCGGCATCATACTTCTGTTTGAGTTCACCTTTAGCACCTTTAACAGTGATAAGGCTGTCTGCAACAGTTACTGTAACACCTGCAGGAATAGCAACAGGAAGTTTTCCAAGTTTAGACATTTCTTCCTCCTACTACCATATTGTGCAGATCAACTCGCCGCCAATCATCTTTTCAGATGCTTTCTTGCCAGTTGTTACACCGCTTGATGTTGATACAATAAGGGTACCATAACCGTTATAAACACGTGGTAAATCCTTATAACCTGCGTAAACACGACGACCTGGTGTTGAAACTTTCTTCAATCCATGGATAACTGACATGTTTGCGTCATCATATTTCAAAAAGATACGGATTATGCTGTGACCTTTGTCATCCTGAACTTTCTTGAAGTTCTTGATGTATCCTTCAGTCTTCAGAATTTTCACGATTTCCAGCTTGATTTTAGAAGTAGGTACTTCTACGCTTTCGTGACGGGCATTTGCCGCATTCTGGACTTTTGTCAGCATATCTGCTATTGGGTCTGAAGCTGCCATTTTATTCTCCTATCACTCTACCAACTGGACTTAGTAACGCCTGGTAACAGGCCTTCACTAGCTAACTTACGGAAACAGATACGGCAAATCTTAAACTTGCGAAGGTATCCGTGTGGGCGACCACAAATCTGGCACCTGTTATAACGACGGGTGCTGAATTTTGGAGTGCGGTTCGCCTTGATAATCATTGATTTCTTAGCCATGAACTCCTCGCTTATTTCCTGAATGGCATTCCAAACTTAGTAAGAAGAACACGAGCTTCATTGTCAGTCTTTGCAGATGTAACAATGCTGATATTCATTCCGGAAATCTTAACGATTTTGTCGAAGTCGATTTCTGGGAAGATAATCTGTTCTGTAATACCAAGAGAGAAGTTTCCGTGTCCGTCAAAGCCAGTTGCCTTGATTCCGCGGAAATCCTTAACACGTGGAAGTGCAACGTTAATGAGACGATCGAGGAACTCATACATAATAGCTCCGCGTAATGTCACCATTGCACCCACTTCATTGCCTTCACGAAGTTTGAAGTTTGCAATACTTTTCTTTGCTCTTGTTTTAACAGCCTTCTGGCCGGTAATCTGAGTGAGATCTGTAACTGCAGCATCAAGAAGTTTCTTATTCGTGAGAGCTTCGCCTACACCCATGCTAACAACAATCTTTTTGATTGCTGGAATCTGCATTGTGGATGTGTATCCGAGTTCCTTAAAGAGCTCAGGAGCGATTTTTTCCTTATAGACTTTCTTAAGCCGTGGTACGTAATTATCCATTACAGTGCTTCTCCACACTTGCGGCAAACGCGAATTTTCTTGTCGCCGTCAATTTTGTAACCAATTCTTGTAGGACCGCATTTTTTACATACGATTGCTACATTTGAAATATCCAGTGGTGCTTCAATTTCGGCGATTCCGCCCTGATCCTGCTGGCTTCTTCTCTTCATTGCCTTTTTAACGATATTAACACCGCCTACAATAACACGTGCCTTATCATTTTTTGTGATAACACGTACTACTGATCCGCGCTTGCCTTTATCTTTTCCGGCAATAACTTCTACTGTATCATCCTTACGGATCTTGAATTTCTGTGCCATACTCTTCAAAGCTCCTTAAAGAACCTCTGGAGCTAATGATACGATTTTCATGTAATCCATATCACGGAGCTCACGGGCAACAGGTCCAAATATACGTTTTCCCTTAGGATTCTTATCATTATCAACGATAACGCAAGCATTATCATCGAAACGGATATATGTTCCATCTGGACGGCGGTATTCCTTTGCAACGCGAACGATTACTGCCTTTTCTACTGAACCTTCCTTAATTGTAGATGTAGGAATTGCTTCCTTAACAGCTACCACAACAATATCACCAATACCTGCATAGCGACGGTGTGATCCACCAAGTACCTTGATACACTGAACCATCTTAGCGCCAGAGTTATCGGCAACAACCATATTAGACTGCATCTGAAGCATACTATTATTCTCCTTGCCTTATTTAGCGCGTTCGATGATTGTTTCAAGACGCCAGCACTTGTCTTTGCTTAACGGTCTTGTTTCAACAATGCGTACTGTATCACCGATGTGTGCATCATTATTTTCGTCATGAGCCTTACAGTTCTTTGTACGTGTAACATACTTCTTGTAAAGTCTGTCCATCTTCTTTTCGTTGATGGTAACGACAATGGTTTTATCCATTTTGTCGCTAGTAACGATTCCTACAACGGAACGTCTTGCAGCTTTTTTCTGAACTTCCTGTTTTTCCACGGGTCAGCTCCTAGTTTTTTGCAGCTACAGCTTCAGCAGCAGCGGCTCTGAACTTAGCAAGGTCCTGCTGATGAATAAGTGTATTAAGACGTGCGATTTCGCGACGCATGATACGCTTCTGCATAGGGTTATCTACATGTCCAACGATTGTCTGGAATCTGAAGTCCATGTACTTCTTCTTGAGGTCATTCCGCTTTGTTACTAATTCGGCGTAAGAGAGCTCTTTGTCAGTTTTCTTCTTTGAATCTGCCATTTTCTATTCTCCTTAGTCGATAGTTGGGCGATATGCCACTTTTGTTCTAATTGGCAACTTACTTGCAGCAAGGTGCATAGCCTTATCTGCAATCTTTCTGTCAACGCCAGCAACTTCAAAAAGAATCATTCCTGGCTTAATAACTGCTGCCCATGAATCTGGAGAGCCTTTACCCTTACCCATACGAACTTCGGCTGGTTTCTTGGTAATTGGCTTATCTGGGAACACGCGTGTCCACAGGTTACCTTTACGGTCCATGCAACGATTGATAGCAACACGAGCTGCTTCAATGTGCTTTGCTCCAAGCCATGTTGGTTCCAGAGCTACGAGAGCTACGTCACCAAAATCAATATTATTATCACGGGTTGCAAAACCTTTTTCTCTACCGCGCTGTACTTTGCGGTGGATTACTCTTTTAGGACTAAGCATTTATTACTTTTCTCCTTCAGCTTTTGCAGCACGAGCTTTACGATCACCTTCTGAACGATCGCGGCGTGGCTTTCTTACGAGCTGGCCAGCATCTTCATTCTGTTCATGACCATAATTCATTCCGTTATAGACCCATACTTTTACACCGATCTTACCATAGCTGGTAAGTGCAACATATGTTGCGTAATCGATGTCGGCACGAAGAGTATGAAGAGGAACACGTCCTTCCTTATGTTCTTCAGTGCGCTTCATTTCTGCGCCACCAAGACGGCCTGCAAGACGAATTTTGATTCCCTGTGCACCGGCTTTCATAGCATTGCTTGATGCCTGTTTGAGAGCTTTGCGGTAAGAACCACGGCTCATTAACTGGCGAGCAACATTCTGTGCAATAAGAGAAGCATTGATTTCAGCTCTTTTAACTTCTTTAATCTTGATCTGAACTTTCTTCGTCAGCTGCTTCTGAATTTCTGCGCTAATTTTTTCAATATTAGCACCCTTAACACCAATAATCACACCTGGGCGTGCTGTATGAATTACAATTGTTACACGCTGTGGGTGACGTACGATTTCGATTTCTGCAATGTCTGCATTTTTACATTCAGGAAGATCATTAACCATCTTGCGAATCTTAATGTCTTCAAGAACGAGGTCTGCATATTCACGTGGATCTGCATACCAACGAGACTGCCATGTCTTGTTTACTCCAAGACGTAAACCGATAGGATTAACTTTCTGTCCCACTTTACTTTCCTGCCTTCTCGTCAACTATAACGGTGATATGGCACATTCTCTTTAAGAGCTGATCAGCACGTCCGCGAGCACGGAACCATACTCTCTTAAGTCTTGGACCTTCGTCGATACGAATTTCCTTAACGTACAACATATCTTCATCAAGCTTCTTGTTCGCATAAAGTGCGTTTGCTACAGCTGAATGTAATGTTCCGCTGATGAGCTTTGCACCTTTCTGCGGCATATTGGCTAGAATTGCCATAGCCTCTGAACAGGACTTCTGTTTAATTACATTAGCAACAGGGCGAACCTTTGTTGGTGATGCAATGAGGAATTTAGTAGTGGCTACATAACCTTTCTTTTCTGCCATGTGTCACTCCTTAAGCCTTTTTAGCTGTTTTGTCTGTACCGCCATGTCCCTTGAATGTACGTGTTGGAGCAAACTCGCCAAGCTTGTGGCCTACGAGGTTCTCTGTTACGTATACAGGAATCCATGACTTGCCATTATGAACGGAAATTGTATTACCTACCATTTCCGGGATAATTGTAGAGCAGCGTGAATAAGTTTTAATCATCTTTTTGCTAGCTGCTTCTTCTTTATTCATTTCAGTTACCTTTTTGTAGAGGTTCTTGTCTACAAAAGGTCCTTTTTTAACCGATCTTGACATATAAAACTCCTACACTACTTCTTTCGGCGACTGATAATAAAGCGACTAGAGGTCTTTCTCTTATTGCGAGTCTTGTAACCTCTACATGGCTGACCCCAAGGAGTAACTGGAACGTGTCCCTTACCTGCACCTTCACCACCACCAAGTGGATGATCTACTGGGTTCATTGCCATACCACGAACAGTTGGACGGATACCTCTCCAGCGGTTGCGACCTGCTTTACCGAGAGATGTATTCATTCTGTCTTCGTTGCCAACAATACCAATTGTTGCATAGCACTTAGCATTTACACGGCGAAGTTCACCTGAAGGAAGTTTGATTGTAACATACTCACCTTCTTTAGCTGCAACAAGAGCACTAGCTCCTGCAGAGCGAACAAGCTGTCCACCGCGGCCGAGTGTAAGTTCAATATTATGTACTGTAAAACCTACTGGAATAGCTTCAAGTGGAAGTGCGTTTCCAACAGTTGGAGTTGCATTTTCACCTGCCATAATCTTCTGACCTACTTTAAGATCTTTTGGAGCGATAATATAGCGCTTTTCACCATCTGCATAGTAAATCAAAGCGATATTAGCACTGCGGAATGGATCATATTCGATCGATTTAACAGTTCCTGGAATACCGTGCTTATTGCGCTTGAAGTCAATGTCACGATACTTTCTTTTATGACCACCACCCTGGTGACGTACAGAAATGCGTCCGCCAGCTCCACGACCTGCACGAGATGCATGACCGTGTGTCAGGCTTTTTTCGGGTTTGTCGGCTGTAACTTCTTCACGAACAAGGTCAACTCTTGTGCGTGTGCCTTTTGAATAAGGCTTATATACTTTAAGAGCCATATGGTTCCCCTTATTTACTACTCAAAGGCTCACGCGCCTTCGAATACCTTTATTGTTTCACCAGGTGCAAGTTTTACGATTGCTTTCTTGTAGCTGGCAGTTCTTCCTGGCTTACCACGAAGTCTTTTAATCTTTCCCATTACATTGATAGTTGTGCAGTCTACAACCTTTACGTTGAAGAGCTTGCGAACAGCTTCTTTGATTTCAATCTTTGTAGCAGAAGGAGCAACTTTAAAAGTATACTTGTTCTGTTCACGAAGAGCTGTTGCTTTTTCGGAAAGAATAGGTTCAATAAGAACATCTTCAAAGTTCATTATTCAGCCTCCTTTGCTTCAGCATAAAATTCAGAAAGATTGTTTGCAGCACCTTCGAGTAAAATAACCTTTCTACCGTAGTAGAGGTCATGTGCACGAAGACGATTGTATGAAAGGAAATACAAATTCTTGATATTTCTTCCAGCCTGCTTGATTTTAGCATCATCATCTTTGAGGATGATTACAGTGCGTTCATCTTTTGCGAAGTTGCTAAGAATCTTTACGAGATCCTTTGTCTTTCCGCTTTCAATTGTGAAATCTTCAACAACTGTTAAACGATCGCTCTGTGCCTGAAGGCTTAAAATTGTCTTCATAGCAAGACGCTTTTCTTTCTTTGGAATTGCATAGCTGAAATCACGTGGTTTTGGTCCAAAAATTGTACCACCGCCAACGTTAATTGGTGATTTCTTATCACCACGGCGAGCATTACCAGTACCCTTCTGTTTATAAGGTTTAGCATTGCTTCCGTGTACTTCAGCACGACCTTTTGTACAAGCTGTGCCTACGCGTTTATTTGCTAATTCATTTGTGATGGCGTAATAGATAACGTCTTCGTTCACTGGAAGTCCGAAAACACTATCATCAAGATTGATTGTCCTGAGTTCTTTACCATCGATAGAATAAACTTTCTTTTCCATCTTATTCCTCGACCTTATTTCTTAACAGCGCCCTTGACGATAAGCGTGCAATTTTTATTCCCAGGAACAGCCCCGCGAACCATCAACACTTTGAGTTCAGGATCAACTTTAATGATCTTGAGGTTCTGTACTGTAATTCTGTCGAAACCCATGTGACCAGGCATTTTAACATTTTTTACACAATGTCCTGGTGTTGTACAGCATCCAGTACCACCAGCTTCACGATGGAATTTTGAACCGTGAGAAGCACGTCCACCATGGAAGCCCCATCTCTTCATTACACCCTGGAAACCTTTACCTTTTGAAGTAGCGGTTACATCAACATAATTGAGCTCGTTAAAAAGCTCTACGCCAATCTGGTCTCCAACTTTAACTTCATTGTCAAAGTCGCGGAATTCCTTAAGCTGACGCTTTGGTGTAATACTTTCAGGAAACTGCTTTGCATATGCCTTTGTTACTTTGTTTGGTTTCATTTCATTGAGACCAAGAACAACTGCATCGTAACCGCACTTTTCCTTTGTCTTTGTAGCAACGACTGTGTTAGGTTCAACTTGGATCACGGTTACTGGTGTCAGATTGCCGCTTTCATCGAATACCTGAGTCATTCCTACTTTTTTTGCTATCAGACCTTTCATCTGAATCTCCTATGTGGAAGAACAAGACCCTTGTCTTTCTTCCTATCGGCCGCCATCCCCGATCCAGGGGACCGATACCGTTTTTATTTAACAGTAATCATTTCAGCAACGCTGTTAATTACTGTTTAATTTCTACATCAACACCTGCTGGCAGTTCCAACTTCATCAGTGAATCCATAACTTCTGATGTTGGTTCAAAAATATCAATAAGGCGCTTGTGTGTGCGCATTTCAAACTGTTCACGTGACTTCTTGTTAACAAAAGGTGAACGAAGAACTGTTATTTTATTGATTCTAGTTGGAAGCGGGATTGGTCCTGAAACCTTAGCTCCTGCTTTCTGAACCTGCTGTACGATGTCTTTAGCACTCTGATCAATAAGAGCTACATCAAAAGCACGAAGTCTTACTCTGATCTTTCCGTTAGCCATCATTTACTCCTAATGAGCAGAGAGGTACAAAACGTACCCCTCCGTTCAGAAAAACTATTCGATAATCTTTGTAACCTGTCCTGAAGCGATTGTGCGACCGCCTTCACGGATAGCAAGCTTAAGACCTTCGTCCATAGCGATTGGGTGAATAAGTTCACCGATAATCTTTACGTTGTCACCTGGTTTAACCATGTCTGTTCCAGCTTCGAGATTTACTGTACCAGTAATATCTGTTGTGCGGAAATAGAACTGTGGGCGGTAACCTGTGAAGAATGGGCTGTGGCGTCCACCTTCTTCTGCTGAAAGAACGTAAATCTGGGCTTCGAACTTTGTGTGGGGGTGAATAGAAGCTGGAGCAGCAAGAACCTGTCCTCTTTCTACAGACTTCTTTTCAATACCACGGAGAAGGATACCAGCGTTATCACCAGCCATACCTTCGTTCAATGTCTTGTTGAACATTTCGATACCAGTTACTGTAGAAGACTGAGTTGGTTTGATACCTACTAATTCTACTGCGTCACCCATGTGGATAACACCGCGTTCGATACGACCTGTAACTACTGTACCACGTCCAGAAATTGTGAAGATGTCTTCGATTGGCATCAAGAATGGCTTATCTTCATCGCGAACTGGATCATCGAACCATGAGTCCATTGCTGTAAGCAATTCTTCGATTGGTTTTGTATTGTCAGCATTGTCTGATTCGTTAAGAGCCTTGAATGCAGAACCCTTGATGATTGGTGTATCAGCTGAGAAGCCATAGCTCTGGAGAGTATCGCTTACTTCTTCTACTACCAAGTCAACTAATTCTGGATCATCAACAAGGTCAACCTTGTTTAAGAATACGATGATCTTTGGTACACCTACCTGACGAGCAAGTAACAAGTGTTCCTTTGTCTGAGGCATAACTGAGTCTGGAGCTGAAACTACGAGAATAGCACCATCCATCTGAGCTGCACCAGTGATCATGTTCTTGATGTAGTCAGCATGTCCTGGACAGTCGATATGTGCATAGTGACGCTTGTCAGACTGATACTCGAGGTGACGAGAGTTGATTGTGATACCACGTGCTTTTTCCTCTGGAGCATTATCAATTTCATCATACTTGAGGAGCTTATCACCATACTTTTTAGCACAGTATGTTGTGATAGCAGCAGACAGTGTGGTCTTACCATGGTCAACGTGACCGATAGTTCCTACGTTCATGTGAGGTTTTGTTCTGTTGAACTCTTCCTTAGCCATGATTTTCTCCTTGCCTTACAGAATAATTCTTTTTCTGCGGCGTATAAAATTATGTGTTGCACTTTAAGCCAGAATACGACACTCCTGAAAGGTTTATGTCATATTCGCAGACACACTTTAACCATGTAATGAGATGAGTTTGATAATAACGGACAACGTTTTTAAGAACTTCTGTTTCCATCAATTCGGAACAGTTGGCCGATACCACCATACATCATCTGTATTCGACGACTGGTTTGGCATCCTGGAGCCTTAGCTTATGTTAGATAAGCCTAGTCGAAATCCCAGAATGTTTTTCCGTCATCTAAGTTACCAACGGCAACTTATAAGCATTATGGGTGTGAAATTCTGCTGATGGTTGTGTGGACCAAAAGCTTTACGTTTTTCACCAGACAGTTACACATCCTGTCTGTCCGACTTCTCAAAGAACCCTATACTGCTAAAAAATGCAGACTACCCCTTAAGGGATAGCAGTATTACATTTATATACTTTTTGAAAACTTTAGGCAATAGATTTATTGCTTATTTTGTTGAAATTTATAGAAATATTTAACAAATTCCGCAAAAATCATGCCTTTTGTTACAAATTATGAAAAAAGATAAAAAAAGGCGTCTTCTTTACGAAAACGCCTTTCTTGCACAAAAGAAATGAACTACCAGCGATAGTGAGCAAATGCTTTGTTTGCTTCTGCCATCTTGTGTGTATCTTCCTTCTTTTTGTAAGCAGAACCTGTTGAGTTGAATGCATCGAGCAATTCTGCTGCGAGTGTTTCAGCCATTCCGTGACCGTTGCGTGAGCGAGCTGCACCGATAATCCAGCGCATAGCGAGTGCTTCGCGGCGTGATTCACGAATTTCAATAGGTACCTGATATGTAGCACCACCAACACGGCGGCTCTTTACTTCTACCATTGGCTTTACATTATCAAGAGCCTTGAGGAATACTTCAAGAGGATCCTTGTCTGTCTTTCCCTTAAGCTTATCAAATGCATCATAAACGATGGTTGTACAGATCTGTTTCTTTCCGTCAAGCATCATTCTTTTTACGAATTTAGTAACAACTACGCTGTTGTACTTTCCATCTGGCATAATTGGACGTTCAACTGATTTCTTATGTCTTCCCATAGTGTAACCTCCTTAAAATTATGCCTTAGGTCTCTTGGCACCGTACTTAGAACGACCGCGTTTGCGTCCGTCTACACCAAGAGTATCTTTTGTACCGCGGATGATATGGTAACGTACACCAGGAAGGTCCTTAACACGACCACCGCGAACTAAAACTACTGAGTGTTCCTGCAAGTTATGTCCAATACCAGGAATATATGCAGTAACTTCAATACCATTTGACAATCTAACACGAGCAATCTTTCTTAAAGCTGAGTTAGGCTTTTTTGGTGTCATAGTCATAACACGTGTACAAACGCCACGTTTCTGAGGACAGCCCTGAAGCGCGGGAGCTTTAGTTCTGTTAGCAGCACTCTGACGACCTTTACGAATTAATTGGTTTATTGTAGGCATCGGCCTATTCTCCTATTTTATTGTCCAGCAGCACCTGGATCAAAATTAAAACAAATTAAACCCTACCTGTACAAAGACAGGTTCAAGTATGATACCGAATTCAAACTCATTTGGTCAATACAAAAGGGCTTGAATTCGGTTATTTTTTACAAATTAGTCTTCGTCTGAATCAGCAACAGAAGAAACTGGTTCTTCTTCGTTCTGAGCTTCGAAGAGCTTTTCCTGTCTGCGGAGTTCAAGAATTTCGTTCATCTTTTCATCAAGATCGGCAGCTGAAGAGTCAGAAAGCTTAACGTTGTGATAGTTACGCATACCTGTTCCGGCTGGAATCATATGACCGATGATGATGTTTTCCTTCAAACCGTGGAGGTGGTCTACAGAACCTGCAATTGCAGCGTTTGTAAGAACACGTGTTGTTTCCTGGAATGAAGAAGCAGAAATGAATGAATCTGCGGCAAGGGCAGCTTTTGTAATACCCTGGAACATAGGGCGTGCAATAGCCGGCTGACCGCCTTCTGCAACTACGCGTGCATTTTCTTCGTGGAAGTGCCACTTATCAACCTGCTGACCGTAAATGAATTTTGTATCACCTACGTGGATAACTTCTACCTTACGGAGCATCTGGCGGATAATGATACCGATGTGCTTATCATTGATAGCTACACCCTGTGCACGGTAAACAGACTGGATTTCGTCCATCAGGTAGTTCATAAGTGAGTTTTCACCAAGAACTTCAAGTACGTCATGTGCATCAATCTGACCGTCACTCATCTTTTCGCCGGCTTCAACATGGTCACCGTCACGAACAAGAAGACGCATTGTCATTGGAATTACATGATTGAACTGTTTGCCATATTCATCTTCTACGATGATTGTGCGCTTACCCTTTACAATCTTACCGAACTTAACTGTACCGGTAATCTTTGAAATAACGGCAATATTCTTTGGACGACGAGCTTCGAAAAGTTCTGATACACGTGGAAGACCACCTGTAATATCGCTTGTCTTTGCAGCTTCTTTCGCAATCTTTGCAAGTGTTACGCCTGCTGCAACTTTCTGCTTGTCTTCAACAAGAAGAAGGGCACCTGTTGGAAGGTAATAGCTTCCGAGTTCGTTACCGTCTTCATCTGTAATAAGAATACGAGGCTGTTTTGTATCAAGGTGAAGGTCACTGATATAGCGTTCAACCTTTTCTGTCTGAAGGTCTGTTTTTTCTTCAAGAGTTGAGCCAGGGATAATGTCTTCGAAGTGGATGTATCCGTCAACTTCTGCGATAATCGGTTCAGAGAATGCATCGAATTCACCGATTGTCTGACCTGCATCCACAATGTCGCCTGCCTTTATGATGATTGTTGAACCGTTACTGATTTCAACTTTCTGGTCATTACTTGTAAGAAGAACGTTACCGTCTTTGATAAGGATGCGTCCGCTGTCTGAAGCAAGAATGTCTCCGCCCTTACCGTTGATGATTGGTGTATCCTTGAGGACACGTGCACCGTCAGCAACGAGAACTGTATCATTCTTACCAACTGAATACTGGTTGAACAGTTTTGTAACTGTCATGAAACCTTTACGGGTAAAGAGCCAGTTTCCGTTCTTTGTAACTACGTGTGTACCTGCAATGTCTTCAACGTATACAGGATACTTCATTACGATGCGGTTATCTTCTGTAACTTTTTCAGCAGCACCACCGGCATGGAATGTACGGAGTGTAAGCTGTGTACCAGGCTGACCGATTGACTGAGCTGCAATAATACCTACTGCTTCACCAATTTCTACAATCTTGTTGCGAGCGAGGTTCTTACCGTAACAGTGTACGCAGACACCGTGCTTGCTTTCGCATGTAAGTACTGTTCTGAGCTTAACCTTTTCTACACCAGCCTTGTCGATTTTCTTTGCAAGTTCTTCGTCGATATATTCGTTTACATCGCAGAGAAGTTCACCTGTTACAGGGTCAATTACACGTTCGATTGAGTAGTGACCTACGATTCTTGAAGCAAGTGATTCAATTACTGTTTCACCATCTTTGATTGCTGTGTAATCAATACCGTTGATTGTACCGCAGTCTGTTTCGTTAACAACAACATCCTGTGAAACATCAACAAGACGACGTGTCATGTAACCGGCATCGGCTGTCTTAAGAGCTGTATCTGAAAGACCCTTGCGGGCACCGTTTGTTGAAATGAAGAATTCGATAACCGAAAGTCCTTCCTTGAAGTTTGCACGAATTGGTAATTCGATGATGTCTCCGTTTGGTTTAGCCATCAAACCACGCATTGCGGCAAGCTGTGAAATCTGTTTTGGAGAACCGCGGGCACCAGATTTAGCCATCATGTAGATTGTGTTGAATCCGTCCTTGTCTTTAGCAAGGTTGTCCATCATTATCTTTGTGAGTTCTTCGTTTGTTCTTTCCCAAATATCACATACACGGTTGTAGCGTTCGTCTGCTGTAATAGTACCCTTTGAGTACTGGCCTACGATTTCTTCTACTTCCTTGTTTGCTTTTTCCATCATCGGTTTCTTTTCTGCAGGAACGATGATGTCATCCATAGAAAGTGTTGCACCAAAGAATGTAGCGTTCTGGTAACCAACAGCCTTAACTGCATCGAGCATGCGGATTGTAAGCCAAGGACCCTGAGTATGATATACGTGTTCAATCATCTTCTTAAGGTCTTTATCAATCATCTGCTTGTTGATGTAGCCCATTTCTTCAGGCATTGCATCGTTGAATCTTAAGCGGCCTGCTGTTGTTTCAATGATGTCACCTTTCTTGAAGAGCTTACCGCCGTCAAGGAATTTTGGATCAGAGAATGAATCTTTTGGAGCAGGTACTTTAATAAGTGACTGCCATTCAACACTCTTTGCATCACATGCCATATATGCTTCTTCTTTAGAAGAGAAGCGTTTGCCTGTAGCTTTTCCAGTTGGTTTGATTGATGTCATGTAGTAGATACCAAGAACCATATCCTGAGAAGGTGCTACGATTGTGTTACCGTTAGCCGGGTCAAGAAGGTTTCTTGCTGAAAGCATAAGTGTCCAGCATTCCATCTGAGCAGCCTGTGTCAACGGTACGTGGATAGCCATCTGGTCACCATCGAAGTCTGCGTTGAAAGCTTTACATGCAAGAGGGTGAAGCTTAAGGGCTTTTCCCTGAACGAGAACAGGTTCGAATGCCTGAATACCCAGACGGTGAAGAGTAGGAGCACGGTTAAGCATAACCGGATGTTCACGTACAACTTCATCAAGAATATTGAATACAACAGGATCTTCGTTTTCTACAAGCATCTTTGCTTTCTTGATATTGAATACGATTTCCTTATCAACAAGCTTTTTCATGATGAACGGCTTGAACAATTCAAGAGCCATTTTTGTAGGAAGACCGCACTGCCAGAGTTTAAGTTCCGGACCAACAACGATTACTGAACGTCCAGAGTAGTCTACACGCTTACCAAGAAGGTTCTGGCGGAAACGACCCTGCTTACCTTTAAGCATATCGCTGATAGATTTAAGTGGTCTGTTAGAAGCGCCTTTAACTACGCGCTTGCGTTTTGAGTTATCGAAGAGGGCATCAACTGCTTCCTGGAGCATGCGCTTTTCGTTGCGGATGATGATGTCAGGAGCGTTAAGCTGCTGTAATCTCTTGAGACGGTTATTTCTGTTGATAACACGGCGGTAGAGATCGTTCAAGTCAGATGTAGCAAAACGGCCGCCGTCAAGCTGTACCATTGGACGTAACTCCGGTGGAATAACAGGAATTACATCGAGAATCATCCAGCTTGCCTTGTTTCCAGAAGAACGGAAATTTTCAACGATTTCAATTCTCTTGAGAAGGCGTTTGTCACTCTTTGGACCCTTTTCAATCATTTTTGCACGAAGTTCTGCTGCTAATGCATCGAGGTCAAGGTTTTCGAGAAGAGTTTTAATTGCTTCTGCGCCCATTGCTGCCTGGAATGCCTGTCCGTAGCGTTCGTATGCTTCATCATATTCATCTTCAGTTAACAGCTGCATCTTCTTGAGGTCAGTGTCACCCGGATCAATAACGATGTATTTTTCGTAATAAAGTACTGAACGTAAAGAAGCTACCTGAAGGTCAAGCAAAAGACCCATGCGGCTTGGAACTGAGCGGTAATACCAGATGTGGCTTACCGGTGCTGCAAGCTCAATGTGGCCTGTTCTTTCACGGCGTACTTTAAAGTGTGTAACTTCAACACCACAGCGGTCACAAATAACACCCTTGTAACGGATAGACTTGAATTTACCGCAGTAGCATTCCCATTCTTTTGTTGTACCGAATATGCGTTCACAGAAAAGACCGTCGCGCTCCGGACGAAGTGTACGGTAATTGATTGTTTCCGGTTTCTTTACTTCGCCGTATGACCATGCACGAATTGTTTCTGGTGAGGCAAGCTGAATTTTAAGACTTGCAAAATCCTGAATATCACGCATTATCGTTCTCCTTATCAAATCCAGAACCCTGTTTGTTAATGAGTTCCTGGTCACGTTCTGTAAGGGCAATCTGCTTACCCTTGTCATCATAAATTGTAAAGTCTAATGCAAGACCGCGTAATTCCTGAACAAGTACGTTGAATGATTCAGGTACACCGATTGGTGCAGCAGGATCACCCTTAACGATTGATTCATAAATCTTAGAACGGCCGTTCATACGATCAGACTTGATTGTCATCATTTCCTGTAATGTGTTTGCAGCACCGTATGCTTCGAGAGCCCAAACTTCCATTTCTCCAAGACGCTGGCCACCAAACTGTGCCTTACCGCCAAGTGGCTGCTGTGTAACGAGTGAGTACGGACCTGTTGAGCGGGCATGCATCTTATCGTCAACCAAGTGGTGCAACTTCATGAAGTAGATTACACCTACGAAGATTGGATTGATGAATGTTTCACCAGTGCGTCCATCGTGAACGAGCTGCTTACAGTCGCGGCTGAGACCTGCTTCTTCAAGCTTGTCTGCAATCATGTCCTGATCAGGTGACTGGAATGCTGGAGAAGAGTACCATTCATTAAGAACCATACCTGCTCTACCAAGTTCAGATTCCATGATCTGACCGATATTCATACGAGAAGGAACGCCTAACGGGTTAAGACATACATCAAGTGGTGTACCGTCTTCGAGGTAAGGCATGTCTTCTACTGGAAGAATGCGTGCAACAACACCTTTGTTACCGTGACGACCGGCCATCTTATCACCTTCACAGAGCTTACGTTTGTGAGCAATAAGAACCTTAACTACTTCGTCAACACCAGGGTTAAGGTCATCACCTTCAGTTCTCTTCAAGCGCTGAACGTCAATGATTGTACCTTCTACACCATGTGGTACACGGAGTGAAGAATCACGAACTTCTTTTGCCTTTTCACCGAAGATTGAGTTGAGCAATTTGAATTCAGGAGTTGTTTCTGTTTCTGATTTAGGTGTTACCTTACCAACAAGAATGTCTCCTGAGCGTACTTTTGCACCGATGCGGATAATACCTTCTGAATCGAGATTATCGAGTGTCTTTTCAGATGTATTTGGAACATCGCGTGTAATCTTTTCTGGTCCAAGCTTTGTTTCACGGATTTCTGTCTGGAATTCGTGAATATGGATGGAAGTATACATATCTTCCTTAACAACTCTCTGGCTGATAAGAACAGCGTCTTCGTAGTTATATCCATTCCACGGAACGAATCCTACAAGGATGTTTCTTCCAAGTGCAAGTTCTCCGTTGAATGTTGCAGGACCGTCAGCAAGTACTGAACCAGCCTTTACTTTTTCGCCAACCTGAACTGTAGGTCTCTGGTGGTTACAAGTATCGTTGTTAGTACGCTGATATTTTAACAGTCTGTATTCATCAAGTTCGTTTGCCTTTCCGCCCTTTGGCTTAATCTTAATCAAGTCGCTGGCTACATATACAACTTCACCTTCGCGCTTTGCCTTAACAAGAACGCCTGAATCGTAAGCTGTTTTCTGTTCCATACCTGTACCAACATGTGGTGGTTCAGGGAAAAGAAGAGGTACTGCCTGACGCTGCATGTTACAACCCATGAGCGCACGGTTAGCATCGTCGTGTTCAAGGAACGGAACGAGTGATGCTGAAACAGAAATTACCTGACGTGGAGAAACGTCCATGTACTGGATGTCCTTTACGTTACGTGTATTGTAGTCACCGCGGTGGCGGCAAGAAACCATATCAGTTGGGAATGAACCGTCAGCCTTCATGCCTTCAGTTACCTGACCGATGTAGTATTTGTCTTCGTCCATAGCTGAAAGGTAATCAACTTCATTTGTTGCCTTTCCGTTAACAACCTTGCGGTATGGTTCCTGGAGGAAGCCGTATTCGTTAACGCTTGTAAAGATAGCAAGTGAAACGATAAGACCAATGTTTGGACCTTCAGGAGTTTCGATAGGACACATGCGTCCATAGTGTGTATAGTGAACATCACGAACTTCGAAACCTGCGCGGTCACGAGAAAGACCACCAGGACCAAGAGCGTTAAGACGACGTTTATGTGTAAGTTCTGCAAGAGGGTTAACCTGATCCATGAACTGAGAAAGCTGTGAAGAACAGAAGAATTCTTTAATTGAAGCAACGATAGGTTTAATTGAAATTAAATCCTGTGGCTTCATAGTTTCTGTTTCTTTAAGACTCATTCTTTCCTTTGCAATGCGTTCCATGCGGCTGAATGCAGTCTTGAGCTGGTTTGTCATAAGTTCACCAACAGAACGAACACGACGGTTACCAAGGTGGTCAATATCATCAAGAGGTTCATCACCAATGTAAACTTCCATAAGATGTTTCATTGTGTTGATGATATCGTCCTTAATCAAAGTAAGGTCATCTGTAGGATCCTTGTAGTCAAACTTTTTGTTTAACTTGTAACGACCTACGCGGCCCAAGTCGTATCTTCTCTGGCTGAAGAACATTGAAGTAAGGTCTTTTTCTGCTGTTTCAACAGTAATTGGTTCACCAGGCATAAGAACTGAATAAACTGCTGCAAGTGCATCTTCCTTAGATGGTTCGTCAGCATCATTGCCTTCCTTAAT
>JAZUKU010000047.1:0-3179 GCA_045643485.1 Treponema sp.
TGGAAACGGTCTTTGGGAACCAGATTACACTGATGCAGCAAAAGGCTTTTTTGGCTATAAGCAGTATGACAGAATGGAAATTAATTCTGCACTCAAGCTTTCATACAGTTACAGGCTCCTTACTTTAGGAGTTGCATGGAACTCTTACTGGAATTATGTTCCTGTTCTTGAAGCTCCTCAGAATATCTGCCTTAACATTGACGTACAGTCTGAAAAGGGAAAATGGGGCTTTAATATTATTGCAAAGGAATCAATCGGTTCTTACTTCAGCCTTATACCTGTAATTGATTTTTCTGCTTTCGTAATGGCCGGAAAATCAGCAAGGCTTACGTTTAAGGTTGAAGATGCAGTCATGTTCTTTAATCCGAACGGTTCAAGAAAATATGCAGGAACAAATTACATAACGAATCAGGACAGATTCAGTGTACTGTTGAAATTTTTCTTCTAATCGGTTTAAATTAATTCAGTAATATATTAACTACAGGAGATGTGTATGTTTGAAACAATAAAAAGCGGCGGTTTGTGGATGATTCCAATTATTGCATGTGGAGTCGTTGCAACGTTTATCATAATCGAAAGAATTTATTATTTTGCCACAATCAAAAAGCGTGACAGAAAGATGATGGACCAGGTTCGTTCCTGTCTTGATAAAGCTGATTACAATTCAGCAGAAACAGTTTGCGCAATGGCTTCTACTCCTTGTGCACAGGTTTTGCAGAAGGCAATAGGCAACCGTAAGCTCGATGAAAAGACTCTTCAGGATACTGTTCAGACGGAAATGGATTCTGTCGTTCCGCATTACGAGCATCTTCTTACGGCACTTGGAACTATTGCAAACATAGCAACGCTTCTTGGTCTTCTTGGAACTGTTACAGGTAACATCAAGGCTTTCGGTGTATTGAGCGGCGGTTCTTCTGACCCTGCATCTTTAGCCGGAGCAATTGCAGAAGCTCTTGTTACTACTGCAGCAGGTCTTATTGTTTCAATTCCTTCTGTCGTAGCACACAACTTTTTCCTTAATGAAGTAAATCACCGTATTACAAATATGGAAGCAAACGTTACTGAAGTAATGCTTCGTCTTACAGGTAAGAATCTCTAATCAGAGTAGGGGAGAAAAATTATGCGTGTATCAAAAAGGCATACAATTCATGCTGCAGTAGATTTTACTCCGATGATTGATGTTGTTTTCCAGCTGATTATATTCTTTCTTGTTTCAACAACATTTTCAATTCTGCCTGGAATCAACGTAAATCTTCCGCAGAGTTCTACTGCTCAGGGAACTGCTGCTGACGGTATTACGATTACTGCTGCAGTTGACGGAAAAATGTTTGTAAACGACATACCGGTAACAATTGAATCAATAGACACTGTTCTTTCTGCAATAGATACAGGAAAGAAAAAACGTGAAGAATATCCTGTTACGCTTGAAGCCGATGATCAGGTAACAAACGGTACTATCGTTCAGATTTTTGATGCATTAAGGCGAAACGGCTTTAGTGCAGTAAGCTTAAGGACAAGCAATAAGAAATAATGAATGCAATAAACAGAAACGGTTTTGCCCTTGGGCTTACCGGAACTATAATCATATGGATTCTCGCAATAATCTTAGGCTTTTTCATTAAAATTGAATCGCCTGTTAAGGATTATACGGAAATACGCATTTCGCTGAGTGATCCGTCTCCCGTAAGGGAACTGCCTAAGGCAAAGGAAGACAATCCGCTTCTTCCTCCAAAGGAAAAGCCTGCTGCAGAAACAGTACAGGAACTTCCGGCTCTTGAAGAACCAGCTGCTCCCGTTAAGGAAATACAGACTGAAAAGCCGGCTCCTGTAGAAACTCCAAAGCCTGTTGAACAGCCAAAGCCTGCAGCACCTGTAAAGAAAGCAGAAACTGCAAAGCCTGCAGAAAAAGCTCCTGCTCCCGTTAAGGAAACTCCAAAGACAACACCTTCTACAGCACAGATTGTAAAAAGCGTAGAAGAACTTGCAAGGGAACAGGCATCAAAAAAGAAGAAAGCCGTATTTGACGAAAGCCTTTTTGCAGATGAAGCAGACTTTACTGAAAGTACTTCACAAAAACCTGCTCCCGTAACACAGAAAGCCACGAGCAGTTCATCAAGCTCATTTGAAGGAACTGCAGCATCCGGTTCAGAAGCAAAATCTTCTGATACTTCTCAGACAAGCAGTTCAACCGCAAAAAAAACTGGTACTCAGACAGATTCCGGAACAAGGGATTCTCTTGATAAGCTTAAGGATACTGTTGCTGTCGGCGGAAGCAGAAAGACTTCAGAAGAAAAAACTTCCGTAACAGGCGAAGGTGGCGGTGTAAAATCAGGTTCGGTAGACATTAAATGGGCAGAAGGCAAGTCAAGAAAGCTTCTGTATCCGGCAAAACCTGTAATAAAGATACCTGCACGCTTACAGACACTGATTGACAGTACAAAAAAAGTTCAGATAAGGTTTACTGTTCTTGCAAGCGGAAATGTAACAATGACAGACATAAATATTACGCCATCAGCAGTTCTTCCTCTCGAAGTTCAGAATGAAATCAAAAAGCAGATAAGTACATGGCTCTTTGACGAAGATGTTTCAGATGGACAAGCCGTCTTTGATTACAGTATAATTAAAGAATGATGGAAGGCATAAAAGCCGTTGCGTTCGACATTGACGGAACTTTATACCCGTCAATCCGTTTGTATATCCGCATGGCTCCGTATTTTTTCAGTAACCTGTCATTTTTCCTCAAGTACAACAAAGTGCGCAAAATCATGCACAACAGTGCGCCTAACGGTGACTTTTTTGAATATCAGGCACGCCTTCTTGGAAGCGAACTTCACATTACGGCCGAACGCGCTAAAGAAGCAATCGAAACTACATGTTACGAAGGACTCAAGAATTATTTCGTTAAGGTAAAGCCGTATAAAAATGCCTTCGAAACAGTATGCGCATTCAAGTCAGCAGGCTTGAAAATAGGCATACTGTCAGACTTTCCGCCTGAGCAGAAGGGACGCGTCTTTGGCATAAGAAGCATGTGTGACGTATGTCTTGGAAGCGAAGAAGTAGGAATGTTAAAACCGTCAGTCTATCCGTTCGGAATGCTCGCAAGAAAGCTTGAACTTAAACCGGAAGAAATCCTGTACGTTGGAAACAGCATAAAATACGACATTACGGGTGCAAAAAAT
>JAZUKU010000048.1:0-2237 GCA_045643485.1 Treponema sp.
TGTAGCTCATCCTTCAGCAAGTATTCCTGCTGTAATTTACCTTACGCTTGTCTGTGTTTTTTATGTTCGTACTATAAAAAGACTTTATACATTTGACGGTTCAGAAGAACAGGCCGTTACAATGAATAAGCTTGTTAAGAATTTTGAAACTGCACTTATTGTCGCAGGTGCACTAAACGGAGCTATTGTTCCAACACTTGCTACAGTTTCATGCAAGTTAATTGACGTACCGCTCGATGTTCCGCCAACATACATGAGCTGTCTTGGTATTACATTCCTTGTTTCAGTAATGTTCTACATTCTTTTCTTACAGGAATTTGAAAAGCACCTTCACCGTCTTCCTTTGTACGAAGAATATAAATCAATGCCTCTTCAGTTACGAAGCGGTTTCATTTCATTGTTCAGTGCAGCAGGTACGCTTCTTGTAACGTTAAGTTCAATTTTCTCAAAGAACCAGTAATGTTTTACAATTGAATACATGCTTGTACATTTCGTAATTCCTTCTGGTATCATTACTTCAGCAATTTCAGTATTCAACGTATTCTTCCAGATGCGCGGTACAATTTACCGTGTAAGGCAGATTAATAAATTTACTACATCAATCGCAGCAAAGGATTATTCAAACGATCCGCTTAAAGTTCGTTCACGCGATGAATTTGGTCTTCTTACAGTAGACTTGAACCGCTTCTTCTTAACAACTCGTTCTCTTCTTGGAAACATTTCAAAATCTTCTGAAGAGTCAGTTCAGATTGCAAACAACGTTGCAGAAAACATGGAAGAAACTTCTGCAGCTTCAGGACAGATTGAAAGCAAAATTGAATTGATCAAAGAGCAGATTGAATCACAGTCTGCCGGCGTAGAAGAAAGCCATTCTACAATCAAGCACATGCTCGAAAGAATTGCACTTCTTGATGAAAAGCTTACTGACCAGTTGAAGATTTCCGTTACTTCATCAGAAGCTGTTACCCAAATGGTTAACAACATAAAGGAAGCAACAAAAAGTCTTGAAAGCAACACAAAGACTGTTAACTCTTTAGGCGAACAGTCAGAAATCGGTCGTGAAAAGATTGATACTGCGGTAGAACTTTCAGACCAGATTATCCAGAGTTCAGCTGGACTTATTGAAGCAAGTACAATCATTCAGACTATTGCCGAACAGACAAACCTTCTTGCCATGAACGCCGCAATCGAAGCCGCACACGCAGGTGAAGCAGGAAAAGGTTTCGCAGTTGTTGCAGACGAAATCCGTAAGCTTGCAGAACAGTCTAACTCACAGGGTGTTGCAATTGCACAGTCTCTTAGCGAACTGCAGGAAGCAATCAATAAAGTTGCTGCTAACTCACGCGAAGTTCAGAAGCAGTTCGAAACTATCTACGATTTGACAAACACAGTAAAATCTCAGGAAGACATTATTTACGATGCTATGGAAAAACAGGATGCTAATTCAGAAATCGTAATAAAGTCTATTGCCGAAATTAAAGATACAGCTACTGCAGTAAAGAACAATTCTTCAGAACTGCTTGCTGGTGGTCAGCAGATTGGTCAGGAAATGCAGATTCTTGCTGAATCAACACAGAACATCAACAATTCGATTACGGAAATTACTGAAGGTTCAAAAGTAATCAACCTTTCTATCAACGAAGCAAATGACGCTGCTGTTCACAGTAAGGACACAATGTATAAACTTCAGGAAGTAATCGGTCAGTTCAAGACAGAAAAAACTGAAGCAGATCTTGCCAACAACTGAGAGGAAACAAAATGGCTGCCGGAAAAAGACGTATCATTCAAAAAATAATTGCTCACTCAAAAAAACAACCGGCAGCAAAATTTACTGTTTGCAAACCAGTTACAGTTTCGCAAAAACAAAAACCTGCTGAACAGAAGAAACCTGAAGCAGACAGTGAAAAACTAAATCCAATAAGCCTCGACCAAAGTGAACTTGATGCACTCTTTAAAAATCATCCTGAACCAGCACCAGCTCCAAAAAAAGAAGAAGAATATGCAGGCATTGATCTTTCACAGGATGAAATAGACAAACTGTTCAGCGGACACAAAGACCCGGCTTCAGTTCCTGTAAAAAAGGAAGAACCTGAAGTAAAAAAAAGAAATTACACATTCAGCAATGACGACAATGCAGACATAGGTCTTTCACAGAATGAAATAGATGCGCTTTTCCGTAACCACTCAATCGAAGGAAAACCGGCAGCAGACGGTAAGTCAACAGTTATTGATTACGA
>JAZUKU010000049.1:0-23307 GCA_045643485.1 Treponema sp.
AGAGAGAATTGGTTGAATACCTTGAATGGTACAATGAAAAGAGAATTAAGGTTAAATTAAAAGGACTGACCCCTTTACAATTCAGGAATCAGTCCTTAAAATCAGCCTAGTTAAAGTGTCCAATAATTGGGGTGCACTTCAGTTTGAAAGCAGCCTTTCTTTTTTCAGATCAACTGAAATTATTTAGCAGTAATAAGCAAAGTCTTGGAATCAAGCTTAAGGTTGTTTTCCAAATCTTTATTCTTACCCATTTTAAGGATGCTCAATTTTGTTGTTGCTCCCTTTGAGTAAAGATGTACTACTGCATTGAAATAAGGAAGTATGGCTTTTGGAGCTGAATCTTCAAGAGAATCACCTTCAGCTGTTGCGCTCATCCAAACTTTTACTTTTGTTGCTTTTGCATAACTTGCAACTGCCTGAATGTCTGCTTCTTTAACTTTTGTAAAGTCAACACCGTCAATTACAATACCTGCTACTGCAATTCCGCCTGCCTTAAGTGCGTTAAGTGTATTAACGACACGTGGAAGGTTAAAGTTTTCCTGGTTAAAGTTAAGGATTGTACGGTTGCGTGTAATCATTTCCTTAACGTCATCAGGATTAGGAATGCACTTTTTCTTGGCGATTTCTGCGAAGATTCCTTCGTACCATGAAATAACGTTTGAGCTATGCTGGTCGAAAGATACATGAACAAGCTGCTTACCATCAAGAAGAGTGTCCATACCGAACTGTACCAAAACTGATGTTTTGCCGAGTCCCTTCTTTGATGTAACAAGTCCAAGATCACCTGCTTTAAGACCTCCGTTTGTAACTTCGTCAAAAGCACGGATTGGGCTGCGTTCGTAAAGATCCTGTTTAGCCATGTAGAACCTCCTTAATTAGTTGTTCTTTGCCTTCTGTTTTTCCTGATATTCCTTAATGAGTGTATCAGAAATTGCATTAGGTACCTTTCCGTACTTTTCGAATTCCATTGTGAATTCTGCTTTTCCCTGTGTAGAAGAGCGGAGAATTGTACTGAAACCGAACATTTCTGAAAGTGGTACTTCTGCGTTTACAGTTGAAGTGTTATTTTCATCTGTTGATTCAATTATAACACCACGGCGCTGGTTAATCAAACCGAACATGTTACCCTGGAATTCTGTAGGTCCTGCAATAGAAACCTTCATGATTGGTTCAAGAATAACTGGTTTTGCCTTTGCATAGCCTTCACGGAATGCACCAATAGCTGCAGTCTGGAATGCGATATCAGAAGAGTCAACCGGATGGTACTGACCATCATTGATTGTAAGCTTAACACCTACAACTGGAGCACCGATAAGTGAACCCTTTTCCATAGCGCGCTTGAAACCCTTGTCGCAAGATGGAATGTATTCGTTAGGAATAGCACCACCCTTGATAGAGTCAACAAATTCGTAATCTTTGTCTTCGATTGGTTCCATGAAACCTGCTACACGACCGTACTGACCAGAACCACCAGTCTGCTTTTTATGTGTGTAGTTGAAGTCTGCACGTGAAGTGATAGATTCACGGTATGCTACCTGTGGAGGAGATACTGTAACTTCGCACTTATATTCACGCTTCATACGTTCAACATATACAGCGAGGTGTAATTCACCCATACCCTTGATGATTGTCTGATTTGATTCAGGATCAACGTAAGTCTGGAATGTCGGGTCTTCTTTTGTAAAGCGGTTGAGAGCCTTTGAAAGGTTAGCTGCATCCTGCTTGTTAACTGGAGTGATAGCTTCAGAAATAACAGGGTTTGGAACGAACATAGATGTCATGGCAATGTTAAGACCGCCACCACAGAATGTATCACCAGAAGCACAGTCAACACCGAAGAGGGCGATGATGTCACCTGGCATAGCTTCGTTAATATCTTCCATTGCAGCAGAGTTCATGCGGACAATACGTCCAACCTTGAACTTTCTCTGTGCACGTGTATTGAAGAGTTCATCACCTTTTGTGATTTTACCCTGATATACACGAACGTATGTTAACTGACCGTACTGACCGTCATCAAGCTTGAATGCGAGTGCAACACAAGGTTTGTTTTCTACGTTGAAGAGTTCAACCTGTTCTTCGTTCTTGTCAAGATCAAGACCGTAGTTGTGAACTTCAGTTGGGTTTGGAAGGTAGCGTTCAACAGCATCGAGTAAAGGCTGGATACCTTTGTTAACGTGAGCAGAACCGCAGAATACACCAACGAACTGTTCAGCAAGAGTTCCCTTACGAACTGCTGCAATAAGTTTGTCTTCTGGAATGTCTCCGCCTTCGAGAGCGAGTTCCATTAATTCATCATCAAAGTTTGCTGCTTCTTCAATAAGTTCCTGGCGGTACTTTTCTGCATCTTCCTGTAAGTGTGCAGGGATTTCTGCATAGCGTAAGTCTTCGCCGTTTGGTCCGTCGAAGTAAATAGCCTTCATGCTGATTAAGTCAACAACACCTTCGAGCTTGTCTTCAAGTCCGATCGGGATTTCCATCATGTGTGCGTTAAGTCCGAGCTTTTCGCGAAGCTGACTTGCAACACGGATTGGGTTAGCACCCTGGCGGTCACATTTGTTAACGAATGCAACGCGCGGAACATGGTAGCGTTTAAGCTGGCGGTCTACAGTGATTGACTGTGACTGAACACCTGCTACAGCACAAAGAATCATGATTGCGCCGTCAAGAACGCGGAGTGAGCGTTCTACTTCTACAGTGAAGTCTACGTGTCCTGGTGTGTCGATAAGGTTGATTGTTGTGTCTTTCCACTGTACCTGAGTTGCTGCAGACTGGATTGTAATACCGCGTTCGCGTTCCAGTTCCATGTTATCCATTACAGCACCAACACCGTCCTTACCACGAACTTCGTGAATAGCGTGAATCTTGTTACAATAGAACAAGATACGTTCAGAAGTTGTTGTTTTTCCTGAGTCAATGTGGGCACTGATACCGATATTACGTACTTTAGTAATATCAAAAGCCATATTGTTACCTCTTAAATAAAAAAGTTCCGAGTTAATCCTTGGAAATATAAGGATTTCCAAAAAATACAAGTGGTACAATTTTAGAATAAATTCGATTTAGTTTCAATACTCCGCGAAAAAAAATGGTAAAGATTGCACTAGAATGTTAAGGAAATGCCAGCTTTTACAGTAAATTTCATCTTTTTGAAAGGATTTTTGTCTTTTTTATTACTGCCGCTTTTTCTTGTTCCAAGTACCATATCAGCAGAAAAAGTTCCCCTGTAGAATGAACCGTTTTTTACCGTAACAGAAGCCGCTGCCGCAAGCGAAGAAAATACCCCCTTTGAAAAAGAAACATTCCCCGAAGCAGAATATACCTGTGTCTGCGAAGAAGACGAAATTCCGCTGAATGAAGCCGCTCCCTTAACAGCCCACGAAAATGACTTCTGCTTAACCGAAAGCCTCCCGGTAAACGAAAGGGACTTTTCTGCTGCAGAGTCAGAATCATCAATGCTGCTTGAGTAAACCGAATAAAGCGAAAAAGAAGAATTGTCGTGCGTAACAGAAGCGTCGGCGCGCAGTCTGTACGAGGGACACAAGTCGTTTGAAAAAAAGGAAGCCGTTTCAAGTGAGAGCGCGCCGAGCAGTCCAGCGCGTATGACATAATCTTGAACAGAAAAAATCCTTTGCGGATTAAGGCTGAACTGGAAAGGCGTGTGGCAGAAAGTACCGTCTGCAGTAATGAATGCCGAAGATGAAGCAAACAAGTCTGCAGACAGCGAAAAAAGGCCGGCGATGAACGAGGTTTGTATTCTTGAACAGAATGCGTTTCTTGAAAGAAGCGGGGAGGTGTCGAAAGGCGTTTTGTAATAGGAAAAGATGCCTGATGTGCGGAATGATTGCGTTACTGCTGCAAAGGAAAGTTCTGCTGCGGGGTAAAATCTTTGTGTAAACCGCGGAATCTTGTCGAACCATGAGGAGCTTCCTTTTGTGTTTGTAAATACGCCTCCCGTTAAGCCAGTCTGGATGAGAGGGATGTTTTTTGTGGAAAATTTTGCTGAAGCTGAAGCAAGGAAAGTTCCGTTGTTTATGTATGCTGCTTCTATCTGCGGATGGGTGCTTTTCTGCGGGACAAGCTTTATGCATGCGGAATCAGTTTTGTTTGAAGATGATCGTGTCGGCAAAGAAGGCTCCAGTCCGTATTTAGGTACGGAAAACTTTTTGAGTGACGAGCTGAATGTAAGCTTTGGTGACTTAAGCCTTGACGCTGCTCCGGAATAAGTAATGTTTCCTCCAAATGCGTATATCCTGTACTGTGAAAAAAGCGGTTCCGTATGAATGGAAATGCCTTTATTTATTGAAGAAAACAGCTCTTTTCCTTCACCTTTTGCTGAAACAAATGCTGCAGCGTGAGTCGTTGTGCATTTTGCCGAACATACGTTCTGTATTTTTTGAGCAGAATCTTCTTTTTCATCAGTGCTTAATTGCGTACTGTTGTCTATTTCCGTCTTGTATTCAATTCCTTCGTATAATTCAAGCAGTTTAAGGCTTTCCAGACAGAACATCTTTTGAGCAAAAAGGGCTGTAATCAGCAGAATGCATATTCTTTTCATATTATATAGATATTCAACTGAATTTTAAAAACTGCCACTTTGACGTTTGCTGTTTATGCAGAAAATGACAGAAAATGTCAATGCTTGCAAAACTTTCAACTGATTGTTATACTGACGCAACTTTTACTTAATTATTTCAGTGAAGAATCGTCTGAGACTAAGCATTATCTTTTTTCCTGCGGTTCATGACTGAATCGAGAATGGCGCAGTTTATATGTTGAACATAGGCGCCTGGGGAAAAAATGGAAGAAGAATCAATCTCGTTTGAAGACTTAGGTCTTGATGAAGTAACTCTTGCTGCCGTTGAGCGCAAGGGTTTTGTCACACCGTCACCTGTTCAGGTTTTAGCAATTCCGCGTTTATTGAATGGAGATGCAAATGTCATTGCACGTGCCCGCACCGGTACTGGCAAAACAGCTGCATTCGGTCTGCCTCTTGTTCAGCAGCTCCGTGAAGAAAGTGATCATGTAAGGGCAATCATTCTTGAGCCTACACGTGAACTTGCAATGCAGACTTGTACTGAAATGACTTCGTTTACTACAGGCCGTTATCCAAGAAATGCTGTTGTTTACGGCGGTGCTTCAATCGGCATGCAGATTAAGGACATCAAGCGCGGTGTTGAAATCGTAACTGGTACTCCTGGCCGTGTTCAGGATTTGATTGATCGCGGCGTTCTTGATATAAGCAAAATTGATTACTTTATCCTTGATGAAGGCGATGAAATGCTCGACATGGGATTTGTTGATGATATTGAAAATATCTTTGCAAGCGCAAATCCTGACTGCCGCGTGCTTTTGTTCAGCGCAACTGTTCCGGCTCCTATCCTGAAGATTGCATCTAAGTTCATGGGAGAATATGAAATTGTTGAAGAAGAAGGTCATGAAGAAGAACCTCTTCTTATCGAACAGAAATACTGGGTTGTGCGTGAAAGCGAAAAAGTTGAAGCTTTGACACGACTCATTGATTATTCTCCGGACTTTTACGGTCTTGTATTCGTTCAGAAAAAAACTGATGCTGATTACGTATGCAAGCAGCTTGATGAAAAAGGTTATGAAGTTGCAGCCCTTCACGGTGACATTCCGCAGGGACAGCGTGAAAAGATTCTTGCACGCTTTAGAATAGGTAAGACACGCGTTCTTGTTGCAACTGATGTTGCTGCGCGCGGTATTGATATTGAAGGTCTTTCCCACGTAGTAAATTATTCGCTTCCGTTCGATGGTCCAACTTATGTTCACAGAATCGGACGTACTGGTCGTGCCGGAGCTGAAGGCATGGCTGTAACTTTTGTCTGTCCTAACGAGCGCCGCCGTCTTGGCTACATGCGCAATGCAATAAAAAAATCTGCAAAGGGTGAACTTGAAGAGGGTACAATTCCTTCTGTACGCGAAGTTCTTGAAGCCCGCCGTGACCGCCTGTTTGGTGAAATAAAAGGTAAGCTTTTTGTTGCACCGGAAGCTTCTGATGCAGAAGAAAAATCTTCAGAAAACACAACGGACGTTATTGAGTTAGAAAACATTCAGTCTGCAGAACAGTCTCAGGCTGAATCAAGTCAGTCTGAATCAGCATCATCTGCTGCAGCACAGCTTGTTAAGGCAGACAGCGTATTCGAAAAGCTTGCAGAAGAACTTTGCGAAAACCAGAATGCACAGGATGTCGTAGCTTCTCTTCTTTCACTTACTTACGGAAAGACTCTTACTAAAGAACGCTACGGCCGCATTCAGTCTTACGGCGGTCGTGATGAAAAAGGTTCATCTTCAAAAGGTGATGGACGTTCACGCGGAAGAGGTTCCAGGGTTCAGCTTAAGGAAAACCAGATCCGTCTTTATGTTCAGATGGGCTGGCACGATAAGGCTAATCCACGTTCGATTGCAGAATTCTTCAGTAAGCTTTTACACATTCCGGGACGTCTTGTAGATGACATTGATATGGCTGACAAATTTTGTCTTATAAGCTTACCAAAGGAAGCTGCTCTTAAAGCACTCGAACTTTCTGCAAAGGACCAGTCTCTTCCTCACATTCATCAGGATGTAATGAACGGCGGTAAGATTCTTGCTGAAGGTGAAGCAAGCACTTCGCACAAGCCTTCACGTTCTTCTTCAAGAGGCGGACGCTACAGAAAAGAAAGTGATTCCAAAGCCTTTGCTCCAAGGGAACGCAGTTCAAGAAAGCGTGACGGTGAGCCGACACGTAAGTCTGCTGCAAAGGGAAAGAGCCGTGCTAAGCCTGGTGTTCATACTCCAACAGAGCGCAGGAGTGGTGCAGGTCTTTACCGCAAGAAGAGTGCCGGTCCTGCAACTGAATATTGATTTACTGTAACTGAATTTTATTCAGGAAGTTTGCATACATAATCACAGAAAGAGCAGATGTCATTTGTTTTTCCGGGAAACTTATGACCTGCTTTTTTTATCTGCTTACGGTAATTTTCAAGTCCCTGTTCGTAACAGATTTTTACGATTCTGTTTTCCTGTGCCTGTTTCATTACTTCTGCAAATGTCTGCTTTATGTTTCCTATGAAAAGCTTTTTGTTTTCGTTTGCAAAACCGCAGCATGGTGCAATGTTGCCGTCCGGGTGTATGTAAAGAATCTGTCCGGGACCTTCGCAGTAATCGTCATTGAACCAGCGCAGTGATTTCCATGCCTTTTTGTTTTCTGATTCAAATGTCTGCGGAAGAATGTATATGTCTGTGTCAGGCAGAAGTTTTTTTATTGTGCTTACTGTAATTCTTTTGTTTTTAGTTTTTCCTGCCGTTCTGTCGCTTGATTTTACTGTCTGAATGTTTACGCTTCTTTCACCAAAATATTTTTCTGCTGCTGCAACAAATGTCTTTATTCGTTCTTCAGTCTGTCCGTGGAATGAGTCATAGCTTAAGCCGATTCTTCCGTCGTAGCCTGCATCATAAATAAGCTTGAGTTTTGCGTTAAGTTCTTCTTCATCTTTCCACCAGTCGCCGTTTGTCATTATCTGGTCAAACATAAGTTCGTTCTTAACTGTCCACTTTATTACTTCGCACAAAAAGTATGTATATAAAAACGGTTCTCCGCCAGAAAAGCCTATGCGTTCTATGGTACCGTCTGTGTCTGTCTGCTTTACTGTTTCAAGAAAAGCAATTGCATCTTCTACGGAAAGTCTTATTGCATTGCGGTTTACAAAACAGTGTGGGCAGTGAAGGTTACATGCGTCTGTTGCGGCAAAAATTATTTCCGTTGGATTAAACATTTGTTCCTCCTGTTGCTGTACCTTACTGCAGTCTGAAAGGCTTACTTTGCGCTTTTGTAAGAATGGAGCCAGTTTAAAACAGGTTCATACCATTCAACTGCATTTTTTCCTTCTTCGGTAAATTTATCAAAAGTAACGTGTATGTGCTTAAGGATTTTTTCACGGTCTTCAGATTGAACTGTAGGTGCGTTTACAAAAAGATTGTCTATAAAACTTTCTGCTTCCTGTTCGCTGTATAATTCAGGTACGATTTTTGTGAGCATGTACAATGCTGCAGGAATACAGTTAACGCTGTGCTGCTTGATGTATAAAACTGTTTCAGCAATGTTGATTGCCTGATCGTAGAATTCCTTGTTCCATTTTGCTTTTTCTGCTTCAGTAAATTCTTCGCGTTCAAAAATCATCTGGTAAAAGGAATAGCATAGGCATACGATTGCAATGTGAAGGCTTGGTACGCAAAGATAATGCGGGTCAACCCTGTGGATTACACGGAACGCTTTTGTTTCCCTGTAGTCCGGACGGTAAGTTGTCGTCATGTTCTTAAGGTACATTCTTGAAGCCTGATAATATGTTTTGGTAAGGTACTTCATCCATTCAATGATAAGCGGAATTGACTTGTGCCTTCCGTAACGTTCAATGAGCATTGCAAGAGGACGAATCCAGAGGTTTATGAAGTCCATATAAATACCGACACGCTGCGGTTCGAAAGGAACTTTGTCGTCAAGTTCATGATCAACGTGTGAAACCGGAGTCTTTATTATTTTCCATTTGCGCAGGAACTGAATTGCAAAGAATCTGTTGATTATTGTTACAAGCATTTTTGCCAGAACAGGTATTGCCCTGAATCTGAACGGTACGCAGAAATAAGCTTCAAGTACGTTGAATTCAAAAATGCTTTTCTGCGATACTCTTTCAATTCTTTTGTCTGACGGTTTATCTATTTTTTCACTTTTTACTCTGTATGGATACTGCTGATTCTGCTCAGATGTGTTCATTTTCCAAAAACCTCTTTTGCTATGGCTACGGAATTCATAGCGTCTTTTGAATAATAGTCTGCACCGATTTTGGCTGCGTATTCAGGAGTAAGTACTGCTCCTCCAACCATGATTTTACATTCGCGGCTGTTTGACTTAAGTGCGTCCTTAAGCTGGATAATTGTCTGCTTCATGCTTTCTACTGTTGTCGTCATGAGTGCACTTAATCCGACCAGCTTAATGTCGTTCTGTAAAACTGTATCTATTATTTCCTGTGCAGGTACATTCTTTCCCAAATCAATTACCGTATAGCCGTAGTTTTCGAGCATTGCCTTTACGATGTTTTTGCCAATGTCGTGAATGTCTCCGAAAACTGTCGCTATTGCGATTGTGCCTTTGCTTTCTTCTTTTTTTCCTGTTGAAGCAAGGTATTCCTTTATTACAGTAAATGCGTTTCCTACAGTTTCTGCGCTCAACAGAAGCTGCGGCAGGAATTTTCTGCCTGTTTCAAAATCTTTTCCTACGCTGTCCAAAGCTGGTACTATGCAGCGGTTTATTATTTCTACAGGTTCTTCCGTTTCAAGAAGCTGTTTTGCACATCCGGCTGCCTTGTCCTTAAAGCCTTTTTCAATTACTGAAATGAATTCTCTTTCGGCAGGTGTCGTATTGTCTGCGGAATTGCTTTCAGTTTCCTGTGACGGCTGCTTGCTTCCTGAAGTGACTGCTTGTTCAGTAACTGCAGTTCCCGCTCCTGATGCTGTTCCTCCGGTGCGTAATTTCTTTACTGCAGCGTACGGTTCTTCCGAGCCTGTATATTTTTCAATGTATGAAATACAGTTTTCGTCAAAGCCTGCAAGCGTTCTGTATGCAAGATATGAATCCATCATTGTTTCTGAAAGCGGATTTATGATGCATGCGGTAAGTCCTGCGTTTAATGCAAGGACAAGGAACCTGCTGTTTATAATGTCACGCCGCGGAAGTCCGAAAGAAATGTTTGATACGCCAAGAACAAACTTAAGTCCCTGACTGCGGTATTTTTCCCTAAGGATTGTAATTGCCCTTACTGTTTCAAGTGCCGTTTTCTGTTCAGAACTTACTGTAAGAGTAAGCGTGTCTATGAAAATGTCCCTTGGTTTTATTCCGTATTTTGCTGCTTCAGAAATTATTTTTTCTGCAACCTTTACGCGTCCTTCTGCTGTTGGTGAAATGCCTTCTTCGTCGATGCAGAGTGCAACTACTGAACCGCCGTATTTCCTGATGAGCGGGAATACTTTGTCCATGCTTTCCTGCTTACCGTTTACGCTGTTTACCAAAGCTTTTCCGTTGTAATAGCGCAGTGCCTTTTCAAGAACAGGTGCTTCACTTGAGTCAATCTGCAGAGGTGTGCTGAATGTTCCCTGAATTGTCCTGACTGCCTTGAGCATCATTTCCCTTTCGTCAATTCCAGGAAGGCCTACGTTAACGTCAAGTATTTGTGCTCCTGCATTTATCTGACTTTCTGCTTCATCAAGAACAAACTGCATGTTGCTGTTAAGGAGTGCTTCCTTGCATTTTTTCTTTCCTGTAGGATTAATGCGTTCACCAATGATTACAGGACCTGCACTGTTTCCGCACTGAACTGCCCTGTTGTATGAACAGATGAATGTAAGCGAATCTTTTTCCGAAGCACTGCTGTTTGCAACAACGCCGCATTCAGCAAGAACTTTATCTTTCATGCACTTGATGTGGTCTGGAGTAGTGCCGCAGCATCCGCCAAGAATTACGACTCCGGCTTTTCTGTTGACTGCCTGACATTCAGCAAATTCCTGTGGCGTAACCTTAAAGAAAGTCCTGCCGTTTTCTACAACAGGAAGACCAGCGTTAGGCTGAGCAAGTACAGGAATATGTGCGTAAGAAACAAACTGTTTTGTAAGCTCAACCGCATCTGCCAGACTTCCGCCGCAGTTAAAGCCTATTGCGTTAACCCCAAGCGCTTCAAGATAAGTAACGACTGTAAGGACATCAGCTCCCGTAAGAGTACGAAGGTTTTCCTGAAACGTCATTGAAGCAACAATAGGAAGATTTGTGTTTTCCTTTATCGCAAGAACAGCAGCCTTAACTTCGTAAAGGTCGCTCATTGTTTCAATTACAGCTAAATCTGCTCCGGCTTTTTCTGCTGCAACACACGCTGTTTTGTAAGATTCGTATGCTTCGTCAAAAGTTAGCGTGCCCATAGGTTCAATAAGTTTTCCTATCTGACCGCTGTCCCATGCCGCAAAGTGAGGCTCATTGTTTCCGTCTTTTTCGCATTCAGAAATTGCCTCTTTCATTAACTTAATGCTTTCCGTAATGTAACTTTCAGCACTTATTTTACTGTCGCCAAGTTTAATTGGGTTAGCACCAAATGTGTTTGCAGTAATTACGTTTGAGCCTGAATCAAGATATTTTCTGTGAATGCCTTTGATTAATTCCGCATTGGAAAAATTCAAGTCTTCCGGAATAGAGTAGCCTGTTACTCCTGAAGCCTGAATCATTGTTCCCATTCCGCCGTCAAAGAAAAGCGGTTTTCCTTCAGTGAAGAATTTGTTTAAATATTCAGTAAACGTAATTTTGTTACTCATAAAAAATTCCCGTAAATATTCTGCAAAAGAAAATTTATCTGTTTGAAGCTTCAATAATATGATTTATGTTGGCAAGAATGTCTTTTGCAATATCAGGTTTATTCATTGTGTAAATGTGAATGCCCCTTACGCCGTTTGAAATAAGGTCAATAATCTGATCTGTAGCATAAGCAATTCCTGCCTGACGCATTGCTTCCGGTGACTCACTGAATCTGTCGCATATAGATAAAAGTTTTGCAGGAACATAAGCGTTCGAAAGCTTTATCATTTTGGTAACCTGTGCGCTGTTTGTTACAGGCATAATTCCCGCAAGTACCGGTACGTGAATGCCTTTTGACTGAAGCCTGTACAGGAAACTGTAAAGCATGTTGTTATCAAAGAACATCTGTGTCGTAAGGAAATCTACGCCAGCGTCAACTTTTTTCTTTAACAGTTCAATGTCTTCTTCGCGGTTTGCACTTTCTGGATGTCCTTCCGGATAACACGCACCTCCTACGCAGAAGCCTGCATCTTTTAAAACTGGCACTAAGTCGCTTGCGTGGTTAAGTCCTTCGATTGTAGCTTCTTCTTTTGTCATGCCCTGAGGAATGTCGCCTCTTAAAGCAAGTACGTTTTCAATTCCGTTTGCCCTCATTGATTTGATTACGTCGTCAATATTCTGTCTTGAAGAACCAACGCATGTTAAGTGTGCAAGTGCAGGTGTGCTGAAGGAAAGTATTTTCGAAGCAATTTCTACCGTATTGCCCTGTGTTGTTCCGCCGGCACCGTATGTAATTGACATGAAGTCAGGCTTAAGTGAGCTTAATTCCTTAGCTGCATTTATTACGTTGTCAAAATTAGCCTGCTTTTTTGGCGGAAAAATCTCGAATGAAAGAGTTACTTTTTTTTCTTCTAAAATCTGCTTGATTGTCATGCGTTTATTATAAGAAGAAACACGCTTTTGTTCAATTATTGAGTTTTTGTCATTTTGAATTAACTGTTACTGAACCTGTTCCCCAAGCTTTTCGTATTCATCAAGACGGCGCATCTTTGCGTCATCAATCTTAACAAGAAGATTCTTTTCGTGAGTAGGAAGGACTAGCCCCTTAGGTCCATTCTTTGCCCTTCGAAGATATTTTACCTGTGTGTAATACAAATCAGCCTGACCGTTTTTGCGTGCCTTTGAATGGTATACTGCAAGGTTTCCTGCATACAGTAAAATCTCAAGCGGGACAGTCTTACCGCTCCGTGCCTTAATGAATACGTAACCGCCGGCGTAATCCCTTGTGTGGAGCCACATGTCCTGACCGCGTACAGTGTGACGTAACAGATCGTCGTTTTCTGCAGCCGTTCTTCCTACAATAAGCGTCCATCCGTCAATTTCGTAATGAAGTCCTGCGTGAGGCTTTTCATTTTTCTGCTTAGGGGTAGTGTCTTTACGGAGCATCTGCTCAAGCTTAAGCGTATTTTTTTGATTGAGCATTGCCTTGTATTCTTCTTCCAGTGAAAAAATTGCCTTTCGTGAAAGTTCAATGTCGTGGTTAAGCGCATCCATTCCGGAAACAGCTTTTTTGTACTGCTCGTAATATTCTGCTGCGTTCTGCTGGACAGTAAGCTTTGGGTTAAGCCTTATGTGTACTTCCTTACCGGTGTCGTAGTCTGTGCAGTCAAGCGTACTTCCGTTTGCCTGTGAGCCAAATGCCAGAATCAAGTCGCCTGTGTGCTTTAGCTTTTCTGAATCTGCAAACTGCTTCTGTTTTTCAAGGAGCTTTTCGAGTGCTCCCTGCATTTTGCTGTGCTTAACGTTGTACCATTTTTCTGCCTGTGCAAGTAAGCTTTCCCGCGAAAGAATTGCTGCGTGTTCGCCGTAGAATAAATCTACTTTCTGATTGAATGTCAGTTGTGCGGAACTTCCGCCTGTTTCTGCAACTGCCTGTCCGTTTTCCGGAACGTCGCCATCATCAGCCGGAAGTTCATCGAATGTGCGTACTGGAAATCTTTCCCGTGCAGCTGCAAGTTCTTCTTCTGTTGCATCTTTATATTCAAGCGAAAATTTTCCGCCAGTAACTTCGCCTTTGTTTGGACGGCGGTACATGCAGTCGAGTATGTTTCCGTCTTCATCAGTAACGATTACGTTTGCTGCTCCTGACCAGAGACGCACGTACATGAAAAGCTTTTCCTTCCATGTAGAAATGTCTATCTTAACAATTCGCTCAAGCCCAATCTGTTTGAAACAATTAATCCTCATTCCGATAATGCGTGACTTAAGGAATTCGTTGAAGCGTAAAGGCTTTGCGTTTTTAGGAATGCGTTTGTTCGTTTCGTTAATGCGGCATGCCTGCGGAGAAGTGCAGATTAAAATCGTATGAGAAATGCCCTGTTTGAAAGTACGGAAGCAAAGCGTATCGTAACCAGGCTGAACAATTTCCTGAATGAAAGAACCGTTCAAATCGAGTTCAGAGAGAATTTCATTAATTTCGTTACAGTTAAGAGACATAAGGATAAATTATTATTTTATCAAAAAAGATTCAATAAAATTAAAGTTCTACTTCTAATTTCTGCTGCAAAGCCTGTGTTGCCTGTGTCTGTACAAGAAGCCTCTGTGCAAGCATTTTGCTCAAGAAAATACCGTAGTGCGGATTTTTTCTGATAAGCGAAAGGAATGCAGATTTTGGAATCTTAATGAGTTTGCCTTCACCTACAGAAAGAACTGTTGCAGTACGCCTGTCGTTTAACAGGAAAGCCATTTCTCCAATGAACATGTCGTTTGGCGTAAGTACTGTGTTAAGCTTGCGTCCTGAATATACAGCGAATCTTCCTGAAACAATAAAGTAAAGGTCGTTGGAAATTTCATTTTCACGGAATACAACGTCCTTGTCCTTGTAAACAATTGTTGAAAACTGTTCCATGATGAACGGAATTGTATTTGACTTGTTGCGCAGTGTGGAAATTTCAAATGTAACTTCGTTGCCTTTTTCGTTGTAGAAAAGTGCGTTTACCATCTGGCGGCTTAACGAAATGCCTCTTCCGTGAATTTCTTCTTCCTCTTCGTCATCATCGCGTGAAAGTGAATATTTTCTCCAGTCAAAACCGTTGCCGTCATCGCGTATAACAAACTTTGAGCAGCTTTTGCCGATTGTGTACGAAATGTGGATTCTTCTTGATGAATATGCCGGATCCTTGTTTCTTTCTGCAATGAGAGCAAGAATGTTCTTTCCTTCCATCATCCATTTTGTCTTGTCGTTGAAAGAAATGTCCAGGTTGCCGTGTTCAAGTGCATTTGTCAAAAGTTCCATGAGTGTCATCTGAAGCTTGTATCTGTCGTCACCTGAAATGCGGTTTGTATTGTAGAGGTAGCTTACGAGGAAGTTTGTAAAGAAGCGGATGTCCATAGGGTCGTTTCCGCAAACGAATGAACCGTTTTCCTGACCGCCGATTACATCCTGCATACCGCGGTTAAAAAGGAACTGCTGGTTCTGCCACAGAATGCGCAGGATTCTTGTAAAGTGCTGCTCGAAATTCTGCAGTGTCTGGATGGCAACCATATTCGTGTCTTTCAATTCTTCAAGCTGAATTACCTGATCAGAATTCTTGCAGACTGCAATAATGCCGCCGTAGTGAAGCCATGCGTCTTTCTTGATTGATTCAAGAATCTTTCCGCAGTTTATGTTTTCTGAAGTATAGTCGAGTACTTTAATTTCCGGGATTTCGTAATCAATGTAATTGATGATTGCATCTGTATCGCCCAATACGCAGGCATCAAAATATGCTGAATATTTTTTGCATGCATTCTGTACTGTATTAATTACTTTTTCATTGCTTGATGCTGTAAGAATCTTTTTCATGTTATGCTCCGGGTATTTTTAATTCCATTATTTTATGTTATTAAAAATTCAATAAATTCCTATAATAGAGAAAGTATATCACGGATTATTTAAAAAACAAAAAAATATTTGAAAAATGTTCAGGAAAATTAAAGTTCAACCCTGATGAATGTATTGAATTCCAGACCGCCGGTAAATGCCTGTGCAAATGTAAGCTCCGTCAGACTGTCAGCAGATTTGCGGTAAATGTATGAAGCTTCCTGTGCAAGAGAAATCTTTGTTTTTCCAATTTTGAACTTTGGCGTTTCAACACTTATGCCAAAAAGTCCCGGAAAGAAAGGTGTAGTTAAGCTTATGTCTGTTCCCCTCAGATAAGGCTTGTTTACACTGTAGCGTTCACCGTTAAGGACGAATCCTGCAAATACAGAAGTGTATCTGTCTGTCTTAAGCTTTACGCATACAGAAGTCGTAATGCAAGCCGGAAAAGAAACATCCTTGTAATAGGTGTATTCAGGTCTTATGAAAACAGATACCGGAGACTTGAGCTTTTTTGCCGTAAGTTCTGCCTGTAAAGAAAAGCCTTTTATGTATGCGCAGTCTTTTGAAAATAAAATACTGTTTCCGTCAGCACCAATGAAAGTCCAGTTGAGTGAAGCAGATGCTGTAAATGCAAAGTAGTCTGATAAGAAATTGTCTGTCTCTTCTTCCTGTGAAACCTGAGCTTCATTACTGCTGATGTCTGCCGGCTGCAGTTCTTCCGTATCTTTTTTTTCCAGACCGGCAATATCCTTTACGGCAGAAATAATTCTTCCGCTTCCGTAATAATGAGTCTTCCAGTAATTTTCGCTGAGCTTTGAAATTATTACTCCAGTTTTAGGACCGTCACTTGCAGAATGAATGAACTGATTGCTGCCAAGAAAAATACCTACGTGCGTAATGTTTGAACCGACTGCAAAAAAAACAAGGTCACCGGGCTGACGTTCGCTGTCACTGATGCGGGTAGAATATTTATATATTTCTTTTGCTGTTCGTGGAATTACTCCGTTACCGCTGTCTCTTGCTGCAACATAAATCAATCCCGAACAGTCAATTCCGCTGCGGGAAGTGCCTCCGTAAACATAAGGCGTACCAAGCATGTCTTTTGCTGCAGCAATCAAGTCATTGCGTTTCTGCTGTGCAGTTTTTTCTGCAAAAAGTGATGTTACAGTAAGAAAAGAAAATATGAGTAATGCAAGTTTTTTCATATGCAGTTTATTTTGTTAACAAATCAGTTGTTGTTTTTCATCCGTGAATCATGCAGATCGTGGAATTCCTGTTTGTTACGGTACATTATGTTGTCTGCCTTGTCAATTTCCTTGGCAAGGGAATTGTATGAATCCGGCGGAACGACTGTTGCTCCAATGCTTGCTGTAAGTTCATAAGGAAGTGACATTTCAACTCTTTTCTTTTCAAGAAGTTCGTTAAGGTTCTGGAGAAGGTATACGTTATCTTTTGAGCGTGAAGTTCCGAGTACTACGAATTCATCTCCACCGTAACGGATTGGAAGCCATTTTTCCGGAATGCAGCTTTTTATTTCTTCTGCAACGATTTTTATTGCAAGGTCTCCGTGAAGATGTCCGTGCTTATCGTTGATTACTTTAAGGTAGTTGAGGTCAACGAATATGATGACAGTATACAGGTCACTGTGTCTGTTCGTTTCATAAAGGTCATTTCCGAACAGTCCGATTGCAGCCCTGTTGTAAATGCCTGTAAGTGTATCTGTTGTACTCAGGGCCAGATATTTCTGGCTTAACATAAGGTATTTTGTTTTTTCACGGAATTTTTCTATGCTGTTTGCAAAATTCTTTGCCCATGTGTATCCGCGTTTGTTGAACAGAAGCTTAAGGTTGTTTCTTGCAATGTAGTAACCGTAAACGTTTTCTTTGTAGACAAGCGGAATAATAAGGAAAATATTGCTTCCTTCTGCTTCAAGCTCAGGAGGCATAAGTTCGCCTGTTTTAATTACGGAAGGCTTTAATTTTTTTCCGTCCTTTATGTTTACAAGAACCTGAAGGTCACTGTTTTTGACTGAATCATCATATTCATGGCCGTCAAAGATTATTGAGTTTACAAGTTCCCTCTTAACCATGATTGCAAAGTTGTCGCCTTCAAATTCATGTCTTGTAACAAAGAAATTCTGGCATCCTTCCCAGAAGATATGGAAATTGTCATCATTAATGAAAATGCCTTCTGTGTGACGAAGGTGGGTAGAAAAGCGTTCTTCTTCATCCTGTACAAGAAGACTCTTTATGCTGTGAAGATGCTGTTCGTGTGTAAGTTCAGAAGCACAGCCGCATGTCTGACGGAAAACCGGTTCTGAATTAATTGTAATGTCCTTGATTTCCCTGTCTTTTGAAAAGAGAAGCTCAACTGCCTTGATGCCCATTTCTTCTGAATTTGTGTTTACTGTCGAAAGGGAAGGCAATGCACGTTCTGCCATCTTAAGGTTATCGAAACCGACAATCTTTACATCTTCCGGAATCATAAGGTTGTAGTCGTAAGCTGCTCGGATTACACCAAATGCAATTACGTCGTTTGAACAAACAACTGCGTCCGGGAAATTATTCCTGTCACTGAAAAGCTTAAGTCCTTCTTCGTATCCGGCCTTGAAAGACCAGTCTGTATTGCGTACTACAAAATGTTCGTCTTCTGTAAGATTGTGTTCAGCAAGTGCCTTTTTGTAAGCATTGTATCTTTCTTCACTCTGAACATCATTTTTAATACCGCCGACAAATGCCAGCTTTTTTACATTGTGTTTTTCAATAAGATGATTAATGAGCTGGAAGTAACCGATGAAATTGTCTACGTGAATGAATGAAAGACCGTCAATCTTTCTTACCAGTGAAACTGCAGGTATTTTAAGCTGCTTGATTTTTTCGGAAACTTTGTAAAGTGCCTGGTCGTCTTCAAAAAGATTTGAAAGAAGTATTATACCGTCAAATTGAGTATAGTCTATAAAATCAAAACACCTGTAGCCAGTAGTATTAATACTCTTGTCCGGGTTGTGAAATCTATAACATGTAAAATAGAATACATCAGTATCTATTCCGTCTGAAGCTTTTTTTATTCCTTCAAGTATTGAATTACTGAATTCAAAAGCCCAGCCGTTGCCTAAAACAGCGATTCGTCTCTTCATATGTCCTAGTGTAATTTTACATCCAAAATACCTTTATTTCAAATTATTTTTCCTTATTCAGCATATTTCTGCGTAAACCTTTAAAAATAATGCAAAAACTTTAGTAAAAATGCAGAAAAATAAGCAAAAAGTATTGTATCAATTCAACTAAATTCATATAATTACAACAATTATAGGTAAATTTCGCTGATTATTCAGCTCTGGAGGATAAATGGCTAAAGGTAAACCAATTATTGCAGTAGAACGCTGCAAGGGTTGCGGTTTATGTATCCGCGCCTGCCCGAAGAACATTCTTGAAATGTCAAAGGAAACAAATGGTCAGGGTGTTAATTACCCTGTATGTAAAGATGAAGCAAGCTGTATTGCATGTACATTCTGTGCAACTATGTGCCCGGACTGTGCAATTGAAATCGAGGAACTTTAATTATGTCAAATAAAGTATTAATGAAAGGAAACGAAGCTATTGGAGAATCAGCTTTAAGGGCTGGATGCCGTTTCTATTTTGCTTATCCAATTACTCCACAGAATGAAATTCCTGCTTACATGTCTAAGCGTATGCCAGAAGTTGGCGGAACATTCTTACAGGCAGAAAGTGAAATTGCTGCAATCAATATGGTAATGGGTGCTTCTGCTGCAGGTGCACGCGTTATGACTTCTTCTTCTTCACCGGGAATCTCTCTTAAACAGGAAGGTATTTCTTATCTTTCCGGTGCTCAGCTTCCTGCTGTTGTTGTAAACATGATGCGCGGCGGTCCTGGTCTTGGAAACATTGCCGGTGCACAGGGAGACTACTTCCAGGCAACAAGAGGCGGCGGTAACGGTGACTATCACGTTGTAGTAATCGCTCCTGGTAATGTACAGGAACTTGCTGACTATACAGTAAAGGCTTTTGAAATTGCAGACAAATACCGCGTAGTAGTAATGCTTTTGGGAGACGGCTACCTTGGACAGATGAGTGAACCTTGTGTTCTTCCTGAACCTGTAGAAAATATTCCTGCAAAGCCATGGTCAATTACAGGAAAAACTCCTGACCGTGACGCAAACATCCTTATGTCACTCAAGCTCGGCGGAGATGATGCTTACCTTAACCGTCACGTTCGTCACCTTGAAGAAAACTACAACAACATTTCTGCTAACGAAAGCATGTATGAAAGCTTCATGTGCGATGATGCAGAGTATGTACTCTGTGCTTACGGAACTTCTGCACGTGTATGCAAGAAAGCTGTAAAACTTCTTCGTGAACAGGGAATCAAGGCAGGCCTCTTCAGACCAATTACTTTGTGGCCGTTCCCTGCTGCTGCTCTTGAAAAGGCATGTGCTAACGCAAAGAAAATCCTTACTGTAGAAATGAGTTTAGGACAGATGGTTCAGGATATAAAGCTTTATTCTGGACACAAGACATCAGACGTAGATTTCTATGGCGAACCGGGCGGAATTATTCCAAAGCTCGATGTTATTGTTGAGAAGGTAAAGAACTATGAGTAAGAAATATGAATTTCCAAAATCAATGAAAAATGTAAAGACACATTATTGTGCCGGTTGTGGTCATGGAATTGTACATAAGCTCATTACACAGGTAATTGACGAAATGGGCATTCAGCAGGACGTACTTCTTGTTGCTCCAGTTGGCTGTGCTGTATTTGCTTACAATTATATCAACGTAGATTCTGTAGAAGCAGCTCACGGTCGTGCACCGGCTGTATCTACTGGTGTAAAAAGAGTTCATCCTGACAAGCTCGTAATTTCTTACCAGGGCGACGGTGACCTTCTTGCAATCGGTACTGCAGAAACTGTACATGCTGCTAACCGCGGTGAAAACATTACTGTAATCTTCATCAACAATGCAATTTACGGTATGACTGGCGGTCAGATGGCTCCAACTTCACTTGTTGGCCAGGTAACAAAAACTACTCCATACGGACGCAAGGCTGAAGAAGTTGGTTACCCGATTCGTGCTGCTGAATTACTCAACACTCTTGTCGAACCAAAATACATTGAACGCTGTGCTGTATACGATGTTAAGCACATCAACCAGACAAAAGCTGCAATCAAAAAGGCTTTGACTTACCAGAAGGAAGGAAAGGGCTATTCTTTCGTAGAAATCCTTTCTATGTGTCCAACAAACTGGGGTGTTGAACCAACAGTTGCTGCTGACTGGGTTCGTGATCAGATGGAACCATATTACCCGCTCGGAGTATTGCGTGACGTTCCAGCCGGAATTATTCCTGATGCTGCAAAACCAACAGCTGGTGTTGTAACAAAATAAGGAGTGTTAAGAAAATGACTACTGAAATTATATTTGCCGGATTTGGCGGACAGGGTGTAATTCTTGCCGGAAAAATCCTTACATTAGCCGGAATGAGCGAAGACAAGTACGTTTCCCACATTCCTTCATACGGTGCTGAAATGCGCGGCGGTACAGCAAACTGTTCCGTTATCGTAAGTGATGACGAAGTTGCATCTCCAGTAATCGAACATCCTGATGTTGTTGTAGCATTGAATAAACCTTCAATGGTTAAGTTCGAAGCTTCACTTAAAGCAGGCGGTCTTTTGATTTACAATTCATCATTGATTGACATTAAGCCAAGCCGCACAGATATCCGCTACATTGCACTTCCTGCTAACGAAATGGCTGCTGAATGCAACAATGCACGCGGTGCAAACATGGTAACATTAGGCTGTCTTGCAAAAGTAATCCCAGGCATGATCAGCGGTGTTAAGCCTTTTGAATTTGCACTTGATGAAGCAATTTCTGCACGCAACAAGAAATTCAATCCAATCAACATTGCTACAATCGAAGCTGCTTACAACAAAGATTACGAAATTGTTAACGCATAACATTCAAAGTAATGTATAATAATATGAGTCAGGGAAAGCATTTTCTGTTTTTTCTGGCTCATATCTTTTTTTTCCAGAGGCTATCATATGACAGTTAGTTTTAACATTAAGGACAGGAAGTCAAAAAAGTATTTTGTATTTACACTGATTTCATTTGTACTTACTTCAGTTCTGGCAATATGGTTCAATAACATCTGCGGTGTTAAGGGACTGTTTAACTGGCATATCTTTTTCAGGACACTGTTCGGGGCCCTGTCATTCCTTTTTGTTTTACCGGTAATTTCTTTTGTTATTTTTTTGTTTACCGACAAGAAGCCTCTCCGCATTACGGGCTATGTTCTTGACTGCATTGCAGTTGTAATCTGGCTTGGCCTGTTCTTATTCCTTACCGGTACTTCACTTGTTAAAGTAAAGGGCTCCGGTCATGAAAATATGAACATTCTTTATCCGCAGGAACCTCTTCCTTCATGCGTAAGGGCTGACGGTTCAAAAATGCATTACGCATTTACTTCTGATCCTCACTGGGGAGCAGGAACACGCAATGCTGAAGCAACAAGAAAAATCCTCCGCAATATAGACAAAGGCGATTACGATGCTTGTTTCATAACAGGCGACATTGCTGAGTTTGGAATGTTCTCGTCTTATTATGAAGAAGCTGTAAACGACATAAAGCAGAACCTTTGCAATACACCATTCCGTGCAATAACAGGAAACCATGATACGCTTATCAATTCACTTTCGAAATTCAAGAGAACGTTCATGGAAAAAGATTCTGATTATTATTACAGAATGGATAACGGTAACGTTCATGTAATTGTGCTCAAGCTTTTGTGGGATATGTCAGAGTGGAGCAGCAGGCAGGAAAAATGGCTTATTGAACAGCTTGAGTCAATTCCTCAGAATGATACTGTAATTGTTGTTTCACACTGCTACATAATTTCTTCGGGATATTACGATTCTGCTGCAGGTAAAAACTGGGGCGACATTCCTGAAGTTGTAGAAACATTATGCCCGATTCTTGAAAAATACAACGTAGACCTTCATATAAGCGGACACGACCATTTCTTTGAGTATTCAGAAAAAGAAGGAATCGGTTATGCAGTAGTAGGAACTATGGGCGGCAAGCTTGATTCAGACTTCTGCTACTATACTCCATATTCAAAGTGGCTCGACTTTACGCACTTTGGCTGGATGGACATGAAAGTATTTGAAAATAAATTACTTCTGGACTTCCTTGATGAAGACGGAAATTCATTATATAAAACAGAAATTAAGACAAATTGATTGAGGTAAACAAAAATGAGTGAAAAAAATAAGATTGGTGCAAAGGTTAAACTTGTACGCGAAAACCGCAAGCTTTCAATTGAAGACGTAAGCGACCGCACAAACCTTAGTGTAGAACAGATTGCAAGCATAGAAGACGGAAGCCTTGTTCCAAACCTTACTCCGCTCATCAAAATAGCACGCGTTCTTGGCGTAAGGCTGGGAACATTCATGGATGATGATGAAAACTTGGGTCCTGTAGTAGCCCGTGCTTCAGAAAAGAAAGAAGTTACAAGATTCAGTGACAGGGGCAATGCAGCAAATTCTGACCTTGACTTTTACACTCTTGCGCAGAACAAGGCAAGCCGCCACATGGATCCTTTCGTAATTGACATATTCCCTGGTTCAGAAGAAGAGGTAAAGCTTTCTTCACATGAAGGCGAAGAATTTATCTACGTACTTGAAGGCGAAGTAGAAATTCTTTACGGAAAGGACAGATATGAGCTTAAGGCCGGAGATTCAATTTATTACGAATCAATTGTTGCACACCACGTTCATTCACACGGCAACGCAAACGCAAAGATTCTTGCAGTAATCTATACTCCAGTCTGATTGCTGAAAAACTTTATTATTTGTAAAGAAACTTTAATTAAATTGCAGAAAATTATTGAATAGAAGACTCATTTTCAGTAGAATAAATGTATGTTTGATATAAGTTTAAACCAGTTATTAAGACAAAAGACAGCCGCTGATCCTGAACACGATTTTATGGTTTACAGTGACAGAGGACTGCATTTTACATACAGACAGTTTGACAAGCGCGTAGATAATCTTGCATGCGGACTTTACGCAATTGGTGTAAGAAAGGGAGACAACGTA
>JAZUKU010000050.1:0-17446 GCA_045643485.1 Treponema sp.
TCTGCAGACTTTTCAACTGACGGCTTAACGGAATGAATGTCTGTTTCCCTTACAAAGTCTTCAAGAATTGGCATGAACTGCTTTAGGCTTTCACTGTCTGTCGTTACGTGAAGTACGTTTCCGCCTTTCTTTATTTCATTGAAGTAATACTTGAATTTTCCGCACAGTTCCTTTACAGGCATTTTTTCTATTTCAAGCAAAGTAAATATCTGCCTTATGCCTTTAAGCATTTCATCCATTGCATTTTCTTTTGTTTTAGTACATGCAGCACGCATTGAGCAGTACCATGTTCCGTGCGAAATTATTGAAGATTTTTTACCGTTTACAGCCTGTGCAATAAGCATTTTGATTCTTTCTTCATCATCAAAATCAAGATAGTTGTATGCTTCTGCAAATACCTTTAATGCTTCCCTTGCTTTTTCAACAGTCATTTTCATTGAAAAATTAAGGTAGAATCTTTTTGCGTAATTCTTATCTTTTACTGACTCAAAATAATCTTCTGCTGCTTTTCCAACACCTGCACTTGAATAAATGAGTTCAGTGTAAAAGTCACCGCATACTGTTGAAGATTCTCCAATACATTTATCCCAGCTTTTTTTATTCCAGCCTGTATCAAGAAGAACTGAATTGAATATTGGAATGAATTTGTATTCACTTAGAGGAAGTGTATCAAGAGGAGTAAACAAATCAAAATAAACTATTCCGTTAGTATTTTCATTGTTTATGAAAAGAGGAACGTCGCTTCCATCGTTTGCCTTAAGAGAAGTTTCTTCTGTAGGATATTCGTTTGCCTTTGGCTCAAGGTTTTCAGGCTTTATGTTTGGAATGCAGGAAGATTCTTCTTCTGTTTCCTTATGTGCCTGATAGTCGTGAAGCTGCTTTAATTCAGCATTGAGTTTTTCTTCGTCGATGTTTTCCGTTAACTGTGAAATAAGTTCCTGTTCCTTTCTGTTTCTTTCTTCAAGGAATGATTTGTCTGGAACTACTGTAATGAAAGCACTCTGCCTGTTGTCGAGAAGGTATTTCCTGATGAGCTTCTGCGTATAGCGGCAGTCTTGCTTAAGTGCCTGCTTTACTTTTTCAAAGCCTTTTCTGTAAAGAAGGAATTCTGCAGGATTGTTTCCGTAATGCCATGCATCTGCAGCTCTGTCTAAAAGCGTAAGTGCAAAAGGTCCCCAGTTACGCGTAATTTCACGGTTTGCAAAATCGCATGCAAGGACTGTAGCATCAATGTCTTTCTGAAGGACATCACCATCTGCAAGAGTTTTCAATGTGTTTAGGATTACATCTTTTACTTTAGGAGCATCTTCTTCGTTGACGCCTGTAAGACCAAATCCCGTTATTGATTCGTAATAAGTCTGACCGTAACCGCACAGTCGTTTTCCAAGCTTTGAATCAAGAAGCGCTTTTCGTAAAGGAGAAGAATCATTCCCGTAAAGAAAATTAAAAAGATATGATGCTTCCATTATGTAATCAAGGGAATGACAGTCTGTATATTTCCAGGCTACCATAACAGAAGAACCGTCTGCATCAGAATCAGGACCAGTTTCCCTTGCTGTAATCATTTCTTCAACAGTGTCAGATTTTTCCATGTCTTCAAATTCTTTCTTTAAGTATGGAAAACTTGGAGGCAGGGAAGGTACAGGATATTTCTTTTCAAGACGGTCAAGAATTTTTTCCTGAACAAAATCAAGCTGTTCTTCAGTAGGAATATTGCCGTACAGGAAAAGCAGACAGTTTGAAGGAGAATAATACTTGTCATGGAATTCCCTGAACTGACTGTATGTAAATTCCGGAATGAATAAAGGATCTCCACCGGAACTGTTTCCATAGCATGAACCCTTCTGAAGTATTCTGCTGACAGATCTGTATGAAGCACCTGAAAATGAAGAATAGCTTCCCTTCATTTCATTGTATACAACACCCTGAATTGAATAAGTTCCGTCATCATTTTTTTCAAGACGGTGACCTTCCTGTAAGAAAGTGTTTTCAGAAAGAAGAGGAAAGAAAACTGCATCTCCGTAAACATCCATAAGGTTAAAGTAGTCAGTCTTATTGAGTGAACTTGCAGGATATACAGTTTTATCCGGATAAGTCATTGCATTAAGGAAAGTCTTTAAGCTCTGGTTGCAGAGATTTGTAAATGGTTCTTTCAAAGGATATTTTTCTGAACCGCACAGAACTGAATGTTCCATGATGTGTGCACATCCCATTGAATTCTTTACAGGAGTCCTGAAGCAGAATCCAAAAAGATTTTCTTCATCTTCGTTGAGAATGTGGAATACTTCAAGACCTGTGTTCCTGTGGTAAAGATATATGCCTTTACCGTTTGCATCAGGGATGTCGGTTATGCTTATTAAGTCGAATCCTTTGTAAAACTTTTCCATCAATTCTTTCCTTTTTTTATAGAGAACAATATTTTGTGATTATCTTTCGAAATAATTTACTCTTCTTAAAAGCTCCATACAGCATCTGCCGTTGTGGTAAGAAGTTTTCCAGTTGCCGCCTTTCGGTTCAGAAAGTACAGGTGTTCCTTCTTTTGTAACAGCAGCAAACCAGTCGCCGTTCTTTCTGTCAATCTGGTAAGATTTAATCCATTCCCATTCCTTAAGAAACGCTGATTTAAAGTCTTCGCCGCCTGTAAGTTCCCATGCGTTGAAGAAACCGATTAATGCTTCTGCCTGATTCCACCAGATGCGTGTAGTGTCGTGTTCCTTACCGTTGATTGTATTTTCAAAACCGCCTGTAGTTCTGTCAAAGCCTTCAACAAGTGCTGTCCTTGCAATATCAATTACAAACTGACGCAGAGTTGTCATAAGTTCTTCGCTGCCAGTTTCATTTGCTGCTTCCCATAAGAGCCAGCTTGCTTCAATGTTGTGGCCAAGGGAATTTTCTGTTTTGCCGATTGCATTCCATTCTTTGTCAAAATAAAGCTTAAGGTGTTTTTCTTCGTCAAATATTTTTGTTGTAAATACGTTTACCAGGTCAGTAATGCTTTTTCCAATCAGGCTGCGTGTGTCCTGCTGCTGTGGGTAAACAATTGCGTGGCATCTGTAAAGGTTTGTAAATGCTTCAAGAACATGAAGGTTTGTGTTCATTGATTTTGCACAGTCAATGTCCTTTGGGCTGAGTGCAGTCTTTTCTGTTGCAGACCAGTCCTTGTTGAGTGCCTCGCAATAACCGCCGTTTTCCCTGTCAAAAGCCTTGAACTGAAGCATTGTGTACATAGCCATTGCCTTGTCAAGAACAACAGTAGAAGGGTAGTCAAGGTTGCGAACTTCCTTTAATGCAGCTGCAAATTCAGAAATTGAATAGATTGCATATGCAATACCGTAAATCTGCTTGCGGTCATCAAGAACGTCACCGTCAGCCTTTACAGCCCAGTACATTCCTCCGTTGAGCGTATCAAAGAAATATTTTCCCATGTACTTGTATGCATAGTCAGCCATTTCAAGATAATCAAGCTTATGGTATAAACGGGCAGCTGCACTGTATGTCCACAGAAAGCGTGAAACCATAACGATTGTGCGGAATTCATCCGGGTTACCGTTATTGTCATTGTCAATTGAGCCAAAGAATCCTTCAGATTTTTCGTCCTTAGCAAATTTTTCCCAGAAAGGCAGAATGTTTTTTGAAAGTTCTGCTTCGAGTTCATCATAAAATTTTTTGTCCATCTTTTTTTCGTCCTAATTTATTTTTTTAACAGAATTGCGTATCAGTAATTTTCCGCCGATTACGGAATGACCCTGATTATACGGCTGACCTGATATTTTCTTGATTATGAGTTCAACTGCTGCACGTGCAAAAGCCTGCGGGTCAACTGCAATTGTAGTTAACGGAGGATTTACGGCACCATTTGAAACGTAATTGTCAAAGCCTACAACAGAAACGTCTTCAGGAACAAGATATCCCTTTGACTTTAAGAGTGTAACAAGTTTTGCTGCAGTTTCATCACAGTTGCAGACAAAAGCTGTCGGCATTTTGGCAGGAAGCTTTATCTGCTGGTATGCGCCTTTCTTGTCACGGTCACTTATTATTTCATCGAATGAAACATGAAGTCCATTTTCGAGCATTGCCTTCATAAAGCCCATGAATCTGTCTGAAATGGAAGTTGTTGCTCCAAAGTCACCAACGTAACGGATGTTCTTGTGCCCCTGTGAAATAAGATACTGAGTCATAACATATTCGCTGTAGAAATTGTCTGTAGTAATTGAATCCGTATTTTCGTCACTGATGTAGAAGTCAAGGAACAGGCAGTTGGAATAATGCTTTGTAAAATAATGAGCATAATCATTGCTGAGCTGACCAAGAAGAATTACACCGTCAACCTTTTTGTCCTGAACCATATGCGGCATGGTAAGGTCAAATTCATCCTTGTCGGAAAGCTGTTCCATTATCGTATAAAAGCCGTTTAAAAGAAGTTCCCGTGAAAGAGCATTGTACATAGTCCAGTAGAAAGATGCATTCCTTTCGTAAAAACGCTGTGGAATAAGTATTCCTATGTTTCCCGTAGCATTGTCATTCTTTAAGCCTGAATATCGTGTAGATTTCTGACGGTAACCCATTTCTGCTGCAAGAAGCTTTATTTTTTCGCGAAGTTCGTCACTAACGCCTTCCTTGTCTGCAATGGCTTTTGAAACTGTTACTGTACTTACATTTAATTTTTCGGCAATGTCTGAAAGCCTTATTTTTTTACTGTTCTCCATGAAATCAGTTTACAGTAATTTACTTAAAAACTCAACTTTTTAAGTAAAAAATACGTCATTTGCTTCATGAAAAAATTGAAAGAATAAGCTTTTTGCCTTATCATATCCGTATGCAGATAACACAGGATTATTTTTCAATTTACAGCATTTTATCAACGGAAAACATAAAGCTTCTTGGCAGAAACTCAACATATCGTGATGCAGAAGTATTTTTCTGGAGCGGCAGCGGCTTTACGGTAAACCTTAATGCTGGAGAAATATGGGCTGAACTTGAAGGCGATTACGATTCATGCGAACCGTGGGTAAGCGTTTGGGTAGACGGCGTACAGGTAAGCAGATTCATTGTGCAGAAGGGGCGCACCTGGTACTGCCTTTTCCGCGGTTTAAGCTGCGGTACTCCACATGAAGTAAGCCTTTTGAAAGAGACTCAGGCAATGAGCGGCGATACAAAGCATGCTCTTCTTGCATATAACGTTGCAGTTCCAAAGTGGAATGAAAATCAGTGCGGCGGAAATTCATTTCTTCCCGTTAAGGAAAAGAAATATAAGATAGAATTCGTTGGTGACAGCATTACGACCGGTGAAGGAATATATGGTGCTCCTTCAGAACAGGACTGGATTACAGGCTGGATGGGGCTTGATGAAAACTACTTTATGCTTACTGCAGATAAAATGGATGCAGAAGCGCGTGTTGTTTCTCAGTGCGGCTGGGGCATATTCTGTGCATACAACAATGACAGGAAAAACATAATTCCTCCTGTTTACGAAAAAATCTGCGGTCTTGCTTACGGTGAGCAGAATGAATCTTACGGTTCTCAGAAAGAATATGATTTTTCTTCGTGGAAGGCAGATGCTGTAGTAATAAACCTTGGAACAAATGATTCAGGCGGATTCAACAGTCCTGCTTTTATAAACGAATCAACCGGTGAAGAATGGAAACTTCATCTTGATGCAGAAAAAAAGCCTGTTGCAGAAGACATCAAGCTTATAACTGATGCGCTTTATGCTTTCCTTGAAAAAGTACGCCGCTGTAATCCCGAAGCACAGATTGTTTACGCTTACGGCATGTGCGATTTCTTCATTGGAAATTACCTGCGCACGACAGTAGAAAAATTTGCTGCTGACAAAAATGATTCCAGAATTCATTTTGTTGAACTTGATGCAATGTGGCTTGAAAAAGAAGATGAAAAGGGAAGCCGCGGTCACCCGGGTCACATTACTCACAGGCGTGCAGCAGAAAAAATCTGCGGTTTACTGAAGGAAATATTATGAGTCAGACAGAAAGAATACTTTACCTTGACAGAAAGATACGTCTCGACGGGCGCGTAACAGTTGCGCAGGCTGCAGAAAAATTTCAGGTTTCGACAAGACAGATAAAGCGTGACATAGAATATCTCCGCGACAGGTTTGATGCGCCTCTTGTTTACGACAATGGAATAAAGGCTTACCGTTACGAAGAAAAATTCAATGACCTTCAGTTTGCAGACCAGAATTTGATTACAAGCTATCTTGCGCTCCAGTCAATTTCGCGTAACCACGACCTTATGCCTGTATACGCAGAAAACATGCTTACCGCAATAAAGGCTGAAGTTCCCGGTGATTACGAAAAGCTTATCGACAAAATCATTTATCAGATTCCGCAGTCAGACTCAATTAAGCCTGAATTTTTTGAAGACATATGTTCTTCAATACGTGACGGAATAATGCTTAAAATAAAATACACAAGCCTTAAGGGAGAAGAAACTGAACGTAAGATAGAACCGCTCAGAATAATCAATTACGGCGGAAGCTGGTATGTTGTTTCGTGGGATTCAGCAAAAGAAGACATACGTACGTTTCATCTTTCAAGAATCAGCTCAATTTCGCTTACAAATGAAAAGTTTTCTAAGCATCCTGCTTCCTTCCAGAAAAAAGTTGATGATTTCGTAACATCCGGCTTTGGTATTTTCCACGGAGCAAAAACTTCCCTTGTAAAAATACGCTTTTACGATAAGGCAATGCGCATTGTCTCAACACAGACATGGCATCCGGCACAGAAAATTACAACCGGTAAGGACGAAAATGGCAGTGAATACATAGAATTTGTTTTCCCTGCCGCCGACTACACTGAACTTATTTCCAAACTGCTGTCATTCGGCTCAAATGCCCGCCCAGTTTCCCCTCCGGAATTAGTAAAACTGTGGAAACAGGAAATAAAATCTCTGTACAACAGTATAGATTGATATCGCTTGAGCCGGGTTCGCGCGGGAGCCCCTTATGCAAAAAAGCGTAAATCAATTACCAAATAAATGTTTTTTTGAACTGTTATCAAAAATGTCTTTCGTAAAACAGAGAATGAACCTCTGGGCGGAGCAGGGTTCCGACACAAGGGACATTCTGCGGCTTTTTTTGCCCGCAGAGGCCAGGCGAGGCAGCCCCGTCCCTTGAGTCGGGTTCCAGCGGGAGCCCCTTATGCAAAAAAGAGTAAATCAATTACCAAATAAATGTTTTTTTTGAATTGTTATCAAAAATGTCTTTCTAAAACAGAGAATGAATCAAGCTGCGGAGCGGGGTTCCGGCCCAAAACCGATTTCCGGCCTTTTTGCCCGCCTGCTTTACGAGGACCCTAGGATTTTGGGACGGGTTCGCGCGGGAGCAACTTGATTCATTCTTATATCTTATCAAACATATATGAATGACAAAAAAACATTTATTCACTATAATTGATTTACTATGGAATCTGTGAAAGCAAAAGAGCGCCTCGACAAAATCCTCGCGAACAACGGTTTTGGCTCAAGGAAAGAAGTGCGCCACTTTATCCGTGCAAAAATAGTCACAGTTAACGGAACATTAGTAACAGATCCCGATACCCCCGTAAGCCTCGAAAACGACGAAATCAAAATAAACGGTGAAACAATAGAATTAAAGCGCAACCTGTACCTCATGATGAACAAGGCAAAGGATTACGTATGTTCAAACAGGGGAGGCTTCCACGCAACAGTATTCGAACTGCTTAAGGATGATGCCCACCGTAAGTATTTAGGCGGAGAACTGCACATTGTAGGCAGACTCGACGTAGACACAGAAGGCCTTTTGATTTTAACGACAGATGGCGCTTTGACACACAGGCTTACATCTCCAAAGTGGGAATGTCCAAAGACATATTTAGTTTACCTTCGCGACAAAGTAAATGAAAATCAGAAACAGGAATATATAGAAAAGCTTGCAAAAGGCGTACATATAGCACCGGAAGGAAGTGAACCGGAAGCAGACTGCCTCCCAGCAGAACTGGAATGGTTTAAAGAATCAGATTATACTGATGAAAACAAAGCCGTACCGAATGCCGTATGTGCCATAACAGTTTACGAAGGAAAATTCCACGAAGTAAAAAGGCTTTTTGCAGCATTGGGAAACGAAGTCGTATACTTGAAGCGGCTTTCAATAAACAGGTTACATTTAGACGAAAATCTTGCACCGGGAGATTACAGAGAACTTTCGCCTGATGAAATAAAATTATTAGATGTAGAGGAAAAAAATGACTGACATTGAAATTGCACAGAAAAATGTCATGGACAACATCCTGACAGTTGCAGAAAAAGTAGGCCTTAAGGAAGAAGACCTTGATTTGTACGGAAAATACAAGGCAAAGGTTAATTACAAAAAGCTTAACGAACTTCAGGCAAAGGCAAGTGACAAGGCAAACAGAGGTAAGCTCGTTCTTGTTACGGCAATGACACCAACTCCAGCCGGTGAGGGTAAGTCAACAGTTTCAATCGGACTTGCAGACGGTTTAAGACAGATTGGCAAGAAAGCAGTACTTGCTTTAAGGGAACCATCTCTTGGACCATGCTTTGGCGTAAAGGGTGGAGCTTGTGGCGGCGGTTACGCACAGGTAGTTCCAATGGAAGACATCAACCTCCACTTTACAGGCGACATTCACGCAATTACAGCTGCTGCTAACCTGATTGCTGCATTAATCGACAACCACATCCAGCAGGGCAACGAACTCAACATTGACCCTCGTACAGTAACATGGAAGCGCTGCGTTGACTTGAATGACCGTGCATTAAGAAACGTAATAATCGGTATGGGCGGAAGAATTGACGGTGTACCGCGCGAAACACATTACCAGATTTCAGTAGCATCAGAAATCATGGCAATCATCTGTCTTTCAAAGAACATTACAGATTTAAAGAACCGCATTGCTTCTATTTCAATCGGTGAAACATACGCAAAGGAAAGAGTAACATTCGGTCAGCTCAAATGTACAGGAGCTATTGCTGCTCTCCTTAAAGACGCAATCAGACCAAACTTAGTACAGACTCTTGAACATACACCGGCATTCGTACACGGCGGACCTTTTGCAAACATTGCTCACGGCTGCAACTCAATCAACGCAACATTGTGTGCTCTGGCAACAGGCGACTACGTAATTACAGAAGCTGGTTTCGCTGCTGACCTTGGTGCAGAAAAATTCTGTGACATCAAGTGCCGCTTAACAGGACTTGCTCCAGACGCTGCTGTAATCGTAGCAACAATCCGCGCTTTAAAGATGCACGGCGGTGTACCAAAGGCAGAACTCTCTAAGGAAAATACAGAAGCCCTCGAAAAAGGTTTTGCTAACCTCAAGGTACATATCGAAAACATGAAGAAGTTCGGTATGCCTGTAGTAGTTGCAATCAACAAATTCATTACAGACTCAGATGCAGAAATTGCCCTCCTTACAAAGCTTGTTTCAGAAAACGGCGGAACTGCAGTATTAAGTGAAGGCTGGGAAAAAGGCGGAAAGGGAACAACAGAACTTGCTGCTAAAGTTGCAGAACTCTGCGAAAAGGAAAACGGCTTCCACTTCCTCTACGAATCAGATCTTCCTCTTGAAGAAAAAATCAAAAAACTTGCTACAGAAATCTACCGTGCAGACCATGTAGAATTCGATGCAAAGGCATTGAAGAAAATCAAGAAGTTTACAGAAGACGGTTTCGGCAATCTTCCTGTTTGTATGGCAAAGACACAGAATTCAATTAGTCACGAAAAATCATGGGTTGGTGCTCCAAAAGACTATGCATTCCCTGTAAGAGACGTACAGCTCTTCAGCGGTGCAGGCTTTATCGTAGCATTTGCCGGTGACATGGTAGACATGCCTGGCTTACCAAAGCTTCCTGCAGCACTCAACATTGATGTAGATGACAACGGAGTTATTTCCGGACTGTTCTGATTTCAGTATATTTGAATCAGAAGAATAATTAAAAAGGAGTATAGCGTTATGGAAAAATTAGGTTTCATTGGAATGGGCAATATGGCTCAGGCACTTGCAGTAGGGTTCATCAATTCAGGCCTTATCAAGAAGGACTGTATTTTTGCCTATGCACCTAATCAGGAAAAGCTTAATGCAAATGCACAGAAAATAGGCTTTGTTCCCGTAAGTACAATGGAACAGCTTTTCCAGAGCGCAGATACTCTTGTAATGGCATGCAAACCGTATCAGATTGAAGCAATCCTTAAGGAATACGGCTCATCATTCAGCGGAAAAAATCTTCTGTCTGTTGCAGCCGGATGGGATTTTGCAAAATATAAAGCTCTTCTTCCGGAAAATGTTTCAATTCAGTTTGTAATGCCAAATACACCGGCCATGGTAGGAAAGGGCGTATTCCTTTTTGAAAAGACAAATTCTTTTGACGAAAATGAACGCAAACAGATAATCGCTCTTTTCATGACAATGGGCCTTGTGGAAGAACTTCCGTCAAACCTTATGGGCATTGGTGGAGCAGTAACAGGCTGCGGTCCTGCATTCGTAGACTTAATGATTGAAGCTTATGCTGATGCAGCTGTCAAATACGGCATTTCAAGAGCCTCTGCATACAAACTCGTAAGCCAGACTGTTCTTGGTTCAGCAGCACTTTGCCTTGAAACAGGAGAACATCCTGCTGTATTAAAGGATGCCGTATGTTCGCCAAACGGAACGACAATCCGCGGAGTAGCAGCTCTTGAAGAAAATGGCTTCAGAAACTCGTGCATTAAGTCAATTGATGCTATAATGGAATTCAAGAAGAACTGAGCTTAAATAAATTGGAAAGAGGTATCACTATGGAAAACACAATTTCGGGAATTGAAAAGGCTGCTTTATTGAATAAGGAAATTGATTTTCAGGAAAGCATGCTTAATCAGAAAAGCAAGGTAATCCGTCAGACTTCAGAAGAAACTGGTGCTGAAACAAAAATCATTGCTGCTGAAAAAAAACTTATTGCTCTTGTAGAAATTGACGGTTATGAAAAAAGTGATACGAACCAGCAGGTTACATACATGTATCTTTTCCAGAGATTCCTGAATGATGTCGTTCTTTCCAAAGAAAATATTTTTGCTGAAAGCATTCATGTTACAAACATCATTCCTACAAGCTCAGGCTGTTATGTCATAGCAGACGGCTGTGACGGTAAGTCAGCAATGGAATTTCTTGTTAAGCTTACAGGCGGTTTCCAGCACATAATCAATGATTCAAATGATGCCCTTGCGTTAAGGGTTTCTGCTTTGTTTGACGAATGCGTTCCTTTCATGGATTTAACCAAGCATAAGTCATACATCAGCAAGGGAATGGAAAAAGCTGTATTCAATCTTTCTGACGGAAGATATATTCTTGAAGATGATTACCGTGAAAACAACATACTTTCTGAAGCATTTGCATCAAAGGTTTTCTCAAGAAACAGCCTATATGTAGACAAGTCTCTTTCTGCTTTCATTCAGAATGTTCAGGATAAGGCAAAAGGCGTTTACGAATACGAAGACGTTCCTGACAGACACGGTGTTAAAAGAACAATTTCTGTGCTTCAGGGAATAAAATAATTTTTTCTGATTAGAATAGCCGGCTTGTTTACCAAACTAATGTTTGCTTCAGGAAACAGCCGGCTTTTTTTTCTAAAGATTTGCCTTGATTGCGCTAAGAAGTTCGTCAAAAGTTTCGTAAGCAGGATACTGAGGATAGTCTTTTTTAATCTGTTCAGTTGTACGGAATAAGAAACCTGCTTTGCTTGCTTCAATCATTCCAAGGTCATTGAAACTGTCGCCGGAAGCAATTGTTTCAAATCCCATTGACTGTAAAGCCTTAACTGTTGTCAGCTTTGACTTTTCGCATCTCATCTTAAAGCCTGTGATTTCGCCGTTTTCACCTACAATTAGTTCATTGCAGAAAATTGTAGGCCAGCCAAGCTTTTTCATGAGTGGTGTTGCAAACTGTGTAAATGTATCTGAAATGATTATTACCTGACCGATTGAGCGAAGTTCATCCATGAATTCCTTTGCTCCAGGAAGAGGGTCAATCTTTGCAATTGTTTCCTGAATTTCCTTAAGTCCAAGTCCGTGTTCCTTTAAGATTCCGATTCTCCAGTTCATAAGCTTGTTGTAATCAGGTTCATCACGTGTTGTTCTTTTAAGTTCTGGAATTCCGCTTGCTTCTGCAAATGCAATCCATATTTCCGGAACAAGTACGCCTTCAAGATCTAAGCAGGTAACAGTCATTTTGTGTCTCCTTTTTATATTCTCTGTTTTATTAAGTTTATTTGTTTTCTAAGTATAAATGTCTGAATGAAAATATTCAATAAATCATTGCAAACAGGCTTTTGTCAGAAGAACAGGTCAATGATTGATTCCGGCAGTGTGGAAAAAAGCTTTACTGCAATAGTATGGTTGCACTTAACGACTCTTTTCGGATGTGATGAAGTTGCTGCTTTTACTACAGCTTTTGCCATTACGTCGGGATGTTTTCCTGTGCTTGTAAACAAATCCATCTTTTTCTTGAATGCCTTAAGGTATTCCTTGTGATAGCTGGATCTGCTTACTACACTGTCAAAATCATTGTTTACGTTAGAAGCCATTCCTGTATTGAAAACGCCCGGACGAACAGTAATTACCTTTACGCCAAGATGACGTATTTCACGCCTTAACGCATCACTGTATGCTTCAACTGCATGCTTGCTTATTCCGTAAAAACCATTGAACGGCATCGATGTATATTTTCCGTATTCACTCGAAAAATTAATGAGCCTTCCCTTAGCTTTGTAAACCAAGTCAAAGAAAGTCTGGTTTACGCGGTACATTCCAAAAAGATTAACGCTTACCAGTTTTTCAAGACGTTCTGTGTTATCTTCAGCCAGAGTTGACATATAGCAGATGCCTGCTGTGTTTACGATTACGTCAAGAGAATCTGTTTCTGCTGTGATTTCGCAGTATGCCTTCTTGACGCTTTCTTCAGATGTAATGTCAACGTTAAGCATTTTATAATTTTCATGCTGAATCTTAGGTTCGCCAAAATCAAATCCGTAAACCATAAAACCTTTTTCAAGAAGCTGCCTGACTATGGCACCACCAATCCCACCATTAGCTCCGGTAACAATCGCGTGTTTCATTTATTTATCCTTTTTTAAAATAATTATGAATAAAATATAAACTAAATATAGTAATCTTTCAATGAAACTAATTTCAATCAGAGTTTTTACGATAATTTATTTTTTATCTGAAAGTAATTAAATGTATAAAGTGTATTCATTCTATCCTTTTAAAATACAGATGATTAAATATCTTTATAAAACAATTATCTCTAAAATCAAAGAATGAAACACATCGCGGAGCAGGGTTCCGACTCAAAACCGTTTTCCGGCCTTTTTGCCCGCCTGCATTACGAGGACTGGTAGGATTTTGAGTCGGGTTCGTGCGGGAGCGGTGTGTTTCATTTTTTTTACTTAACCGTATTTAATTTATTATTATATGTCTTTAATCTTCTGTATTAAAAAATGATAAATAACTGACTTCTTCAAAACAATTTGATATACTTTAATATATGATAGAAAAACAAATTACCGATAAAAAACTCCTCGCTCATCTCGAAGGAGTAGAAGAAGATAAACTCCATATTTTCACAATGGCAGACGGAAGAATAAGGGGCGCATTGTTCAATGGAACAAGATTCGTAAATCAGATACGCCTTCAGCACAACCTTGGCATTCTTGAAACAATGATTTTAGGCCAGGCAGGAATGTGTGCTGCTTTGACAATCCCAATGATGAAGAACCTGGAGCATAACGTAATAAAATTCGAAGGCACGGGCCCTGCAGAAGGATATTCCGTAGAAGCAGATTCAACAGGTTACGTAAGGGGTTTCCTTTTCAATGACCATATTCCAATCGAAAAGCCTCTTGAAAACTGGAACTTAAAGCCTTTCCTCGGAAGCGGAAGCTTTACTTTCTCAAGAGTACACAAGGACGACAAGGCACCTCAAAGCAGTACTGTACAAGTAGAAGGCGGAAACATAGCACTTGATTTTGCAAGCTACTTTGCACAGTCAGAACAAATCAACACAGCTTTTTCAGCAAGCGTACAGTTCGATAAGGAAGGCATGGTAACAGGAGCCGGTGCAATGTACCTTCAGGTAATGCCTGCAACTGGCGGAACAAAACGCTTTGGTGCACAGATAGACTCAAATTTAAAGATTAACGAAGATGAAGAAGTAGTAATCAAGAAAGTAGAAAACGCATTCCGTGCAACACCAAGCCTTGGTCTTCTGTACAGCGAAAAAACTGTAACTTCAAAAGACATAATCATTGGAATGTTCCGTGAATTCAATCCGCAGATAACAATGCAGCGTGACATAAGGTTTGACTGTCCGTGCTGCGAAAATCAGTATGTCTCTTACTTAAAGGCACTACCAAAAGATCAACTCGAAGACATAAGGAAAAACGGCCCTGATCCAGTAGAAATTACATGCCGTAACTGCGGAAGCGTATACCACATTCCCGTAAGCAGAATTGAATAGAATAAAATAGCAAAATAAGCTTTTTGTAGTATACTGAAAGTCAGGAGAAGTTCATGGCTAAGACAATAGAAATACTTGATACAACATTACGCGACGGAGCTCAGGGAGAAGGAATAGCATTTTCCGTTCAGGACAAAATCAATATTGTTAAGTCACTCGATGAGCTAGGCATAAAGTATATCGAAGCCGGAAATCCAGCAAGTAATCCAAAGGACATGGAATTCTTTAAGAAAGCAAGAAAGCTTTCGCTGAACAGTTCAAATCTTGTTGCATTTGGTTCTACAAGAAGAAAAGGCATGTCATGTGCAGAAGATGAAAACATACAGAATCTTTTAAAAGCAGAAACACAGACGGTAACGATATTCGGTAAGGCATGGGACTTCCAGGCAACAGACATACTTCGAGTTTCGACACAGGAAAACCTGGACATGATTTTCGAAACAGTTTCCTATCTTACAAAACAGGGCAGGGAAGTAATTTTTGATGCAGAACATTTTTTTACAGGCTGCCAGAAAAACAAGGAATATGCATTCAAGGCAATTAATGCTGCAGTAAAAGGCGGTGCCGTAAACATAACTCTCTGCGAAACAAAAGGCGGCTGTATGTGCAGTGAACTTCAGTTGCTCTGTCATGAAGTAGTAAAGCTTTACGGAAAGGCATGTACAATCGGAATCCACACACACAATGATTCCGGTCTTGCCGTAGCAAATACACTTTTGGCAGTAGAAAAAGGAATTACTCACGTTCAGGGCGTATTGCTTGGTTACGGTGAGCGTACAGGAAACGCAAATCTTTCTACAATAATTCCGGACCTTCAGCTCAAGATGAATTACAAGTGTCTTGATGAAGACAGACTGAGGCTGCTTACACCTGTTTGCCGCCGTATAGCAGAAATTACAAACATAAGCCTCGATGCAAACCTGCCGTATGTAGGCCACAATGCATTTACACATAAAGCCGGAATGCACATAGACGGTGTCCTTAAAAATAAAGAAGCTTACGAGCATGTAGACCCGGAAGCAGTCGGTAACGAAAGAGTCCTTCTGATGAGCGAAGTTGCCGGCCGAAGCATGATAATAGAAAAACTCCGCAAAATAATTCCTGGAGTTACAAAAAATGATCCTCTTGTAAAAAAAGTAGTTGAGCAGCTTAAAGAAAAGGAACATCAGGGCTATCAGTTTGAAGGTGCAGACGGAAGCTTTGAACTTTTAATGAGAAAAGCTTTAGGTTTGTACAAACCGTCATTCCATCTTCACTATTACAAATTGAGCGAAGAAAAGCCTCTTGTAGAAAAAGGCCTTTACGCATTTGCTCAGGTAAAGCTTTCCGTAGCAAAGAAAATAGAAATTGCAGCCGGTGAAGGAAACGGACCTGTCCATGCATTAGACCGTGCGCTTCGTGCTGCATTAAAGCCGTTCTATCCGGTTGTAGAAAACATTACGCTTGTTGACTATAAAGTACGTGTTCTTGACGGACACGACGCAACTGCAAGCCATGTACGCGTATTAATTGAATCTTCAGACGGAAAGTCAAACTGGTCAACAGTTGGCGTAAGTTCCGACGTTGTGGAAGCTTCATGGATAGCACTCGTTGATTCATTTGAATATAAGCTTCTTAAAGACAAGACAGGAGAGTAACATGAGGGAATTCAAGGGTTTCCAGAAAGGCGTAAACTTTGGCGGCTGGCTTTCACAGTGCATGCCCGCAAAAAGTCATTATGATTCATTCATTACGGAAGAAGACTTTAGGACTTGTGCAGAGTGGGGTCTTGATCACGTAAGGATTCCTGTAGATTTCATTCTCCTGACAGATGAAACCGGTTCTGTATACAAGGAAGAAGGCTTTGCTTATCTTGATAAAGCAGTTGAATGGGCACGGAAGTACAGCCTTAACGTAATAATTGACCTTCACAATACTCCCGGTTTTGCATTCTGGCTGCCTCCAGAAAAAGTAACATTGTTTACCGACGAAAATACTCAGGAAAAATTCTACTCATTGTGGGAACAGATAGCACAGCGTTTTGCAGACAAAAGCGGAACTGAGGGCAAATGCAATATTGCATTCGAACTGCTCAATGAAGTAACAGACAAATCATATTCAAAACCGTGGAATGAAGTTGCAGAAAAATGCATTGAACGCATAAGAAAAATTGCTCCTGAAACATGGATTCTTGTAGGAAGCTACTGGAACAACAGCATAGAATCATTGCCTGACCTGGACATGCCTTACGATGAAAAAATCGTATACAATTTTCACTGCTACGAACCGTTCCTGTTTACGCATCAGGCAGCACGCTGGGTAAAAATGTTCCCTCAGGATTACAAGCTGAAGTATCCGTTTACAAAAAAAGAATATTCAGACGAAGGTGCAAAGCTAAGATATCCTTTGCAGGAAATGTTCTCGAATTTCAAAGACGAAGAAATTCTTGACGTAAAGCTTTTTGAAAAAATCTTTTCTGATGCAGTAAAACTTGCTGAAGAAAGAAATGTTCCCCTTTACTGCGGCGAATATGGCGTAATCGAAAATGCAGAACTGCATAGCTCATTGAACTGGTATGCAGAAATAAACAGGGCTTTTGAAAATCACAAAATCGGTCGTGCAGCATGGTCGTACAAGAAAATGAATTTCGGTGTATGTGACAGTAAGTACGAAGGTCATTTCTACGAAATAAAATTCTAATCCTTATTAACTGAAAGGGAAATGTCTATGGAAAAAACGATTGCAATAATACCGGGAGACGGAATTGGACCTTCTGTAGTAGAAGAAGCTGTAAAAGTACTCGATGCAGTTGCAGTAAAGTTCGGACACAAATTCAATTACGTAAACGTAACTGCAGGTGGCTGTGCAATTGACGCATACAATAATCCTCTTCCGCAGGCAGAACTTGATAAATGCCTTTCGAGCGATGCAGTACTTCTTGGTGCAGTAGGCGGTCCAAAATGGGATAACGTAGAGCCTTCATT
>JAZUKU010000051.1:0-6294 GCA_045643485.1 Treponema sp.
AGCAAAATCAAATGCACACAAAAGCCTTATAGGTGCAATGGTCTGCATAGGAATAAGCCTTATTCCGCTTGTAGCAGTACTTGTAATAAGCGACGGAATGATTGAAGGCATAACGGGAAGAATGATTGGACTTTCCACAAGGGACATGTGCGTTTATATAGGCTCACGTTCTTCAAGTGTAGAGTCTTCAGAAACTTTAATAAAGACCGCATCTGATTTTGAAAAAGTAGAAGGTATAGAAAAGGCTTTTCCGGAAGTACAGGGCATTGGGCTTGCAGCCGGTAAGTCAAAGCGTACAGGAGCAACAATACGCGCCGTTCAGAATGACATTTTTTCTGCAGACAAAAATTTTTCCGAACTGTTTGAAGTTCTTGAAGGAAATGCAGTTCTAGAAGAAAAAAATGAATGCATCATAGGAAATCATCTTGCAGACCTTCTTTCGCTTAAGACAGGGGATAATTTAAAACTCCTGACAATCAATTCTAATACACGCACAAATATTACGCCGAAAGTAAGCATGCTTAAGATTAAGGCAATTGTTTCTTCCGGTTACCAGGAACTTGATGCGCTGTGGGTTTTCATTCCTCTTGAAAAAGGTTTTGAAATTCTTCCGGACAGTTCTTCAAAATATACAATCGGAATAAAGACAAGCGATGCATTTGCCAGTGATTTGTATAAGATTCAGTACCGTCTTCAGCAGGCAATAGCAGGTCATGATGTTATAGACTGTGTAGAATACGCATACGTTTACAGATGGGATGAACTCAATACTTCTGAATATGAAAATTTCCAGTCAACAAAAGCACTTCTTCTGATAATAATGCTGCTTATAGTGCTTGTAGCAAGCGTAAACATAAGTTCTGCACTCGTAATGCTTGTTATGGAAAGAAGGAAGGAAATTGCCATACTCAAGAGTACAGGCGCTTCTTCTTCCGGCATAGCAACGGCGTTTTTGATTACAGGATTTGCAGCCGGTTTTGGCGGAACTGTAATAGGCATTCCTTTAGGGCTTCTTGCTTCTGTAAACATTAACGGCCTTATTGCATTTATGGAAAAAGCCGTAAATCTTTTTGCAAAATTCATATTCCTGCTTACTCATTCGAATGCAGATTCCTTTGTTCAGATACATCTTCTTGACCCTTCGTACTACCTTCAGAATATTCCGGTAAACATTCATTTTGATGAACTTATGGTAATTGCCGTTGGTACGCTTGTTCTTTCTGTACTGGTGTCAGCTGTTCCTGCAATCAAAGCCGGAAAAGAAAAACCGCTCGATACTTTGCGGAAGATGTAAAAAAATGCTAAAATCTAAGTGGAGCTGTTTATATGGAATGTGATTTTTGTCATGAAAGGGAAGCCGTTATTTTTGTCGAACAGATTAATAAAAACGGTGAAAAAAGAAAAATCAACATGTGCATGGAATGTGCCGTAGCTCACGGAATAAGTCCTGATCCAAAGAATATAGAAACAAATATCGGCGACTTGTTTAAGGAACTTTCTGATTCAGTAAATAAAATAAAAATCGAAAACAATAAACTGTGTCCTGTCTGCGGAACAAAGCTTTCTGAAATAAGAAAAACATCGCATACAGGATGCCCTGAATGTTACGAAATATTCAAAGCCCAGATAAAAGACTGTCTTGAAAAAAGAGGCATCTCCGGAGAATATTCCGGTTCCATGCCGGCACGCCTTTCTTCGTTCCGTTCAGTACTGAATTACCGCATAATGTTACAGAACAAGCTTAAGGATGCAGTACAGAAAGAAGATTACGAAAAGGCCGCACTTTACCGCGACTATCTTCACGCTCTTGAAAAACAGCCTGTTTCCGGTGAAGAAAGTGATTCTTCAGAAGAAAAGCCCGGAGAAAAATAATGGATAGCGAAATTACATCTTCTTCTTCAACAAATGCATGGTATTCGTGTCCAGGCAACGAAACTGACGTCGTTCTTTCAACAAGAGTTCGTCTTGCGCGTAACCTTGCAAATTTTCCTTTTCCAAAAAAACTTCTTGGCAACGACGGACAGCGCATTCAGTCTATTGTATTTGATGCAGTAAACCAGTCTCCTGACCGCGAAAATTTCTATGCAATTTCTGTTAACAAACTGGATCCTATAGGAGCGCGTATTCTTACCGAACGAGGCGTCCTTGAGGCAGATACAATTAAAGAGCCGGCAAATGACAGCCTTGGAATAATAATGCGTCTTGACGGAAAGGTTTCGTGTACAGTCAATTCAGTTGACCACGTACGCATTGCTTCTTTTGCAACGGGGCTTAATTTTGAAGATGCATATTCACTCTGCAAAGTTTTTGACGAAGACATGCAGAAGCATATTCAGTTTGCCGCCAGTTATGACTTTGGCTATTTGACTTCATCCATTTACGATGCGGGCAGCGGTATGAAAATTTCATTCCGTGTACATCTGCCGTCTCTTTCAATGCAGGGACGTATTGCTGCCGTTGCTGCTGACCTTTACAAGAAAAACATTCAGTTTACAGCTTGCTTTGGTGCGGGCGGTTCGGATAAGGCAAGTGCTGCCGGCGGTATGGGAACTTCCCTTGGTTCGTGCTATCAGATTTCCGGCTTCAACAGCTTTACGGGAACAGAAATTGACCAGGCTGCCGCAATTGTTTCTGCAGTTAAGCAGGTTGTTGAGCTTGAGCGTAAGGCAAGGGAAGAATGTAAGGAAAAAATGGCTACTGACATACGCAATGACATTTACCGTTCATTCGCACTTGCAAAATTCAGTAAGTTCATTACTTTAAGGGAAGCAATAGACATAATAAGCAATTTAAAGTGGGGCAGAAGCATGTCACTTTTAACCGGCATAGATGATGTTTCCCTGCATGCGCTTCTTTACCGTATTCAGGAAGCTCACATTCAGATGGTTTTAAAGAGCGGAAACTTCAACTTTGAGAAGGATATTGCCGATAATAACGATAAGAAAATCTGTCGTCTCAGGGCACTTATCCTTCAGGAAGCATTTGAAGACGTCAGATTGGCAGAATAACATACATTTGACGAGGAAATTTAATGAAAGGTTTATCTCCCAGAGCACAGCGCCTCATGATCGCATTGGCACAGGACGAAGCAAGAAAACTTGGCAGTGAACAGCTTCTTCCGGAGCACATTCTCCTTGCACTTTTAAAAAGCGGAGACGGTCTTGGCTATCTTTCATTGCAGATGATGCATATAAATGTCCTTACACTTCAGCTGGCACTTGAACAGAGTCTTCCAGTTCATACTCCAAGAACTGACTTCAACGACCTTCCGTTAAGCAGACGCGTTATGTCCATGCTTGATGTTGCAGCTGTAGAATCAAGGGCTTTGAATACAGACTATATTGGAACAGAACATCTTCTTCTTGCAGCAATTCATGACGAACAGTCAATTACATGGAGATATTTTTCTAAAGCAGAAATTACTATGGATATGGCAAGGACTGTTGTTGCAGATGTTGAAAGAAAAGTTCCTTCTTCTGCAAAGACTGCCGGTATGAAAGCTGCTGCAGATGCTCTCTTCAACAATCCTCTTTCACCAAATTCAATTCCTCAGTTTTCAGACGGTACTCAGCCGCAGAAGCGTAAGGGTGAACAGCAGAGTATTCTTGCACACTATTCGCGTGACCTTACGGCAAATGCCCGTGAAGGAAAAATGGATCCGGTCGTAGGAAGGGAAGATGAAATTCAGCGTGTAATTCAGATTCTTTGCCGCAGACAGAAGAATAATCCGGTCCTTATAGGTGAGCCTGGTGTTGGTAAGACAGCTATTGTTGAAGGACTTGCAATGCAGATTGTTAAGGGAAACGTTCCTCGTGATCTGTTGAAGAAAAGAATTCTTGCACTCGACCTTGCAGCAATGATTGCGGGTACAAAATACCGCGGTGAGTTTGAAGAAAGAATGAAGCGTCTCATGAAGGAAGTTAACGAAACAAAAGACGTAATTCTTTTCATAGACGAACTTCATACGATAATCGGTGCCGGTGGTCCTGAAGGATCAATGGACGCAAGCAATATGCTCAAGCCTGCATTAAGCCGCGGAGAACTTCAGTGTATTGGTGCTACGACAACAAAGGAATACAGAAAATATTTTGAAAAAGACAGCGCTCTTGTGCGAAGGTTCCAGACTGTACGCGTAGAAGAACCTTCTGAAAAAGATACAGCATTGATTCTTGAAGGCTTAAAGAAAAAGTACGAAGAATTCCATCAGGTTAAGTACGATGATGATGTAATTGAAGCAATCGTAAAATACAGCAACCGTTACATTCCTGAACGATGTCTTCCTGATAAAGCAATAGACATCATGGATGAAGCAGGTTCAGCAAAGAAAATCCGTGAAGAAAAAAGACCTCACGAACTTGAAGAACTTGAAGAAAACATTGCCCGCCTTACTGAAGAAAAGAAAACTCTTGTTGCAGAACAGGATTACGAAAAAGCTGCAGTCGTAAGGGACAAGGTAGTTGACCTTAAGGCAAAACTTGAATCATTCTCATCATGGTGGACTGGTAACGAAGAAAGCAACAGACGTAAAGTTTCTGTTGAAGACATATGCTCAATCATCAGCTTAATGACAGGTATTCCTGTAGAACAGCTTGATGACGGAGAAACACAGCGTCTCCTTAACATGGAAAATGAAATCCACAAGGAAGTAATCGGTCAGGAAGAAGCAGTTAAACTGATAAGCAGCGCAGTCCGCAGAAGCCGTGCTGGTGTTTCTTCAATAAAGCGTCCTCTTGGTTCATTCATATTCCTTGGACCGACTGGTGTAGGTAAGACTCAGCTTGCAAAGACTCTTTCAAAATTCCTTTTTGGAACAGATGATGCACTTGTACGCATAGACATGAGTGACTATATGGAAAAGCAGAACGCTTCAAGATTAGTAGGAGCTCCTCCTGGATACGTCGGCTTTGACGAAGGCGGTATCCTTACTGAAAAGATAAGGCAGCATCCGTATTCAGTAGTTCTGTTTGACGAAATTGAAAAAGCTCATCCTGATGTATTCAACCTCCTGCTTCAGCTTCTTGAAGAAGGTGAACTTTCAGACAATCTTGGACATACAATAAGCTTCAGGAATACAGTAATAATCATGACAAGCAATGCCGGTGTCCGCGAAATATCTGCTGACAGCAGGATTGGTTTTGCTGCATCAAAGGAAGGCCTCTTGCCTTACAGCGAAATCAAAGCCGGTGCAATGGAAGAATTAAAGCGCATCATGTCACCGGAACTCCTTAACCGTATTGATGATGTAGTTGTATTCAATGCACTGTCACGCGAAGAAGTAGACAAGATTCTTACGCTTCAGATAAATGAACTTAAAGAACGCATTGCAGAAAAAGGCATTTCAATTGAACTTAAACCTAAGGCAAGGACATTCATGGTAGACAACGGTTACGAACCGTCAATGGGTGCCCGCCCTATGCGCCGCCTTATTCAGAAAGACATAGAAGACCAGCTTGCAAACCTTCTGCTTATGCCTGCTTCTGAAAAAACAGACACTGTAGTAATTGATCTTGTTAACGACCAGCTTAGCGTAAAGTACAAAAAGCCAAGGACTTCAGCTAAAGCTCCTGCAACAAAGAAGAAATCTGTTTCCAAAAGCAGAAAAGGTCTTGTTCCTGTAGTAGAAGAGTGTTAACCAAAAGGAATAATTACTATATAATTCAAGGCGAAATTATTTTTTCGAGGAAATGAAATGAAAGAATTTTTACAGTATGATGACGTAAGAAATGATGCTCTTTTACTTGCACACAAAATGTACCAGGAAGACGGTTTTGTTCCAGATGTAATTTATGCTTCTTTAAGAGGCGGTGCCTATATGGCAAACATCATCAGCGAATATTACAAGCTTGCACTTAAAGACCACAAGCCTGTTTTATATGCAGCAGTTGTTGCAAGAAGCTACAGCGATATCCGTCAGCACAGTTCTGTTCGCGTAGACGGATGGACTTATTCTCCTGAGCATTTGAGACAGGGAGACAAAATTCTTTTAGTAGACGACATTTACGACAGCGGCCGCACATTGAATTATCTTGTAAGCATTTTCCTTGAAAAAGGTATTCCGCGTGAAGACATTAAGGTAGTTGTTCACGATTACAAGGATTTTACAAACCGCGAAAGACAGCCTATTCAGCCAGACTACTGGTGCCGCAAATTCGTAATTGACAAGCCGGAAGATGACCGCTGGATTAATTACATGAGCCACGAAATGGTAGGCTTAAGCAAGCAGGAACTTGAAGATCATTACTACAATAAATATCCTCAGCTTAAAAAAGTTCTTGATCCGCTCTTTGCTGATAA
>JAZUKU010000052.1:0-2577 GCA_045643485.1 Treponema sp.
AAAAAAAACTGCACCGTTAACAAGTGCAGTTTTTTTTATTATAAAATCATTTTTGATTACATCATTCATTTACCAGAACGAATACCGCCCGGAACCCCCGCACGGTCAAGCGGCCAGAACCTGTAAGCAGCCTTACCAAGCATACGGCTTCTGTTAACATACTGAGGAGCCATATTGCTGTAATAAAGCACAGGCATATCATCATAAGAAGTAAGCGGAACATAATCCATATCGTAAGAGTGTCTCAAATCAAGTGAATTGTAACGGTTATCGCCCATCATAAAGTAGCAGTTCTCCGGAATATACTGTGCATTACCGGAAGCATCATTTGCAGGGAACAAAGGCATATTCCTTTGATCAAGACATACAAGGTAAACATTAAGTTTTTCGATATCATTAAATGCATTATTGAATTCAGCATTGCTCCTTAATTCAGAAAGAGGAATATCGTTTACAATTCGTCTTGCATTGATAAGTAAAAGCCTTGCAAAATAAAGCTTTGCCATGACATTCAGGCGAAAGTTTGCATCAGAATATAAATCTCCGCCTACAAGTTCATTACCAGTAACAGCACCGTTCTTTTCAGTATATGTACGTAATGGAGACGGAAGATTTGTCCAGCTTGTAATGAATTTTTTAAACCACTGGCTTCCACCGTCAGAAGACAAAAGCTTAACGGAAATATCATTTATATTGTTGAACAGATTGTATTCATAAAGATCTTTACCGCTTAAAAGAGATTTATACTGTACTTCAGGAACTTCCTTACCTTTTGCATAAAGAGCAAATTCTTCTGCCAGGGAATTACATTCAATTGCAGCAAGCTCAAGGTCAAGGTTACGGCGTGCTTCTTCAATATCGAGAGTAGCCTGAACATTTTCCCTGGACATAGGAATGCGTTCAATCTTCTTCTTCATTGCAGGAGAAAGCGGATTCAAATCCCATGCAGCAAATTTTTCATCAGTATCTACTTTTTTGAATTCAGGATTTTCTGCAGTACGTGCATAAAGTTTTCCGTCCATCATTAAAAGCTGTTCTCCCGGTTCACCGCATACACGCTTAACCAGAGGATCTGCCTTAATGTCACCATATTCATCACGATTAATCTGAACCTTAGTCAATGTAATCATGCTTACGAAATTTGAAAGCACAGTCTTAACTTCTGACTGCCAGTCATCTGCGTAATGTGGATTCCTAAGCACAACAATATCACCACGCTTATACTTCTGACCGTAAGGAAGCCCTACTTCACTCAACGGAAACTTTGGTCCGGCAAGAGTCTTGAAAACAACAACCCTGTCCTTGATGAGGAATTCCGGTACCATTGATTCAGAAGGTATTTCATAAAGCTGGAAAATGAAAATGTTTACAAGAAGAATTATATATACAGCCTGAACGATTGCATCCACCCATTCAAGTATTTCAATGATTACACGCTTAGCACCTTTTGCCTTAACAGGTGGATTAGACTTTCTCCATGCAGCCCATTCCTTACAGAGAGAATAAGCCCTTTTTTCATTAAGCTTATAGCTTATGTAAACAGACGTAACCAGAACAATTACCCATAAAATGACAGAAATAAAATCTATAGCAAACGGACATCCGCCTGTTTTACCGGCCCTCTGCAGTACAAATGAAGTAATGTAAACAAAAGGCTGATACTGATAAAAACGGTTTACAGTAAGCAGAAGATTCAAGCGCTGTTTTTTAAGAAACAGTACATAACCTATATAAAAAAATACTACATTAAAAATCAGTGAAAGCGGAAATGCAGCAAGTGAAATGTCAGCATGAAAAGAAATGCAGAAGAAAGAAAAAATTACTCCTGTAAAAAAATTAATCAGTGCAAAAATCTTTAATTTTTTCATAAAAATATAAATAACTCCTAAATAACAAGTAATTATAGCATATTAACAATTATGGTACTATACTAGTTACAGTACAGTTTACCTGAACGGAAAAATCTGTATGGAGGGATTATATGAGTGAAATACTCAACATAAGGTCAGCACTGGACATGCTTGGCGGTGAAAAGGAACTTCTTACTGAATTACTGCAGACTTTTGTTAATGACAAGCATCTTGAAAAAGAAAGGCTTCTTGAACTTGAAGCTAAACCTGATACAACGGAAGCTGCCAGTTACGTACATTACTTTAAGGGAGCCGGACGTCAGATAGGAGCAGAAAAACTGGGTGAATCTGGACAGGCTCTTGAAGACGTAATGCGTGGAAAAACTTCAGGTGATGTTGAAATACTGAATTCACTTTTCCTAAACGACTACGAAGATACACTTAAGGCTGTAAAGGAAGCACTTGAGCTTTTATAATCATTCCACACTGTACGCATTACGGAAATTTTTACTTATTTTCTCACATAATTCATTTACTTCAAGATTCTTTATTTCCGCTGCTTTTTCATAAATACATTTAATGTCAGACAATTTAGTATACTTTTCATTTTTAAGTGTCTGGAAAGGAGCATCTGTTTCTAAAAGCAATTTTTCTTCCGGAATGACTTTTACACATTCAATTGACTTTTTGTTTCCGTTGAGAAGCTGTTTTCCAAAAGAAAAATATG
>JAZUKU010000053.1:0-3727 GCA_045643485.1 Treponema sp.
AAAAGAAGACGATCTTGTCAAACTTCCAGGCAGCTGCGTTACTGTTGACGAAACGGAAAAAACAGTTACTGTTCCGGCTAACTCTACGCAGGCCATAATGTTCAGCATAAAGGCAAAGAAAGAAGGCTGGGTAACAATTAAATATACAGTTAACAACGAACTTGTTAAAGAAAGAATTATAAAACCGCTTGAAATAGAAAGACCGTATGTTTACGAAACTGTAACGACAGTAGGTCAGGTAGACAGCAATGCAGAAGACGGAAAAGCTTCTTATGAAGAAAGAATTGTAATTCCTTCTGATGCAGACAATGGTAACGGTGACATTTACATTCAGCTTGATGCAACTAAACTTGGAATGCTGCACGAAGCAGTTGATTATGTATTCCGCTATCCGTATAACTGTATGGAACAGCGTTCTTCAAGAATATTCCCGCTTGTTGCATTCAGTGAATATATGAAGGCATTTGATCTTAACAACGAAGTTAAATATCCTAAGCTTGTTGCTAAGAAAGAAATTAAGTCATGGAAAAAAATTCAGATGCAGAGCGGAGGATTCCCTTACTGGCCTAATGATTCAAGAGAAGCTGACCTGTATGTTTCAATGCGCATTGCAGAAATAATTGCACTTGCTCAGGAAAAAGACGTTATCGATATGGACGATACAGGAATTGATTTAGGAACTTTGGGACAGTACATTCAGAATCAGCTTAACAAAATAAACGGATACGCAGATCCGGATAACAGTTACAAATGCTATTTAACTGCTTACGGTTATTACGTAATGTCACGCATAGCAAGAATTATTTCAACAAAAGAAATTCAGGCTGTTGCAGAAAACTCAAAATCTGATTTGAATGCACTTGCTTTATGTGCACTTACTTATCTTGAAATTGATGAAGAAGGAAAGGCAAAATCCTTAGCAAAGAAAATAAAGAACTATGCACAATATTCAACACGCGGAATTACCCTTAATTCTACACAGGGAGTTTTCAATTACTGGAATTATTATAATGATGCTGCAGAAGATTTTGCACTTACACTTATGCTGTTCAGTAAGCTTTCTCCAAAAGATGATATAAATGCACGTCTTGTTTACGAATTGCTTACTCTGGAAAATCAGACGAAAGGATACTGGAAGAGTACAGCCGTAACAAACCGCGTTCTTAGCGCACTTGATGTTTATATCTGTGCAAATGATTTGACAAAAACAAATCTTACTGCAGAAGCACTTATTGACGGAAAGAAATTTGTTGAAGGCAAATTCAAGGGTGTAGCAGCATTACCTGTAGACAACAGGATTAAGTTTGCAGAAGAACCGTTGAAATCACTTCCTCGCGAAAAGGAATTGCCTGTTGTAATTAACAGGGAAGGAAAAGGTTCTTTGTTCTACACATTATCAATGAAATATGCTGTTCCTGCATCAAAACAGACAGCAGCAGAACAGGGCATATGTCTTTATACGGAAATCTATGATATTAAGACAGGCGAACTTGTAGAAGCAGATAATCTTGAAAGTGGAAAAGTATATCGCGAAAAAGTTTACATTTCTTCTAACCTCAACAGAACTTATCTTGCGTTACGCGTACCTGTTCCAAGTGGAGCTGAAATTATGAACGCAGCATTCGTTACTACAGGAACCTTCCCTAAAGAAGACAGGCAGAAAAATCCTTCTGTAACAGCAGACGTTTATTACGAAGACGGATGGGATTCAAGTTACTACTGGTACGAACCTGATAACTGGGGCCTTTCTCACCAGGAAATATACGATAACGAAATCCAGTATTTCTGGAACAGATTCTACAAAGGCAATCAGCAGGTTGAATTCTTATTCCGTGCAGTAAGAAAAGGTGAATATGAAACACCTGGCGCAACAGCTGAATGTATGTACGAACCGGAAGTATTCGGAAGGACAAGCGGTAAAGTCTGGGGAATTAAGTGAAAGAATTGAAGCGTAATAGAAACGCTTGTAAAACAAAGGCTGTTTTTACAAAACTGATTGCAGTTAAAAAATGGCCTTTGTTTTTAAAAATAATTTTCTTTATTCTCATTTTAATTTTATGTTTCGACATTGTGCTTAAATGCATTCCGTCAAAAAAGCTTAACGAATTCTGCAGCAGGCAGTACAGCACACGCATCTACGACAGAAACGGTATTCTGCTGCAAGTAATTCCTTTGGGCGACGGTTTGCGAAGGGAATATATTCCGCTGGAAAAAATACAGAAGTCAGTAATAAAAGCATTTCTTGAGGCAGAAGACAAAAACTTTTATGCTCATCCCGGAATTGATTTGCTTTCGGTTGCAAGGGCTTATTCACAGAATAAAAAAGCAGGGCGGATTGTAAGCGGTGCTTCTACAATTACAATGCAGCTTGTCCGCATAATCTATCCGCGTGACAAAAATACTGCAGTTACGGTAAAAACTAAAATTGCAGAAATGTTCAAGGCATTTTATCTTGAAGCAAAATTTTCTAAGAAAGAAATTCTTGAGCTTTATCTGAATAATGTTCCGTTTGGATTTCAGGCAGAAGGAATTGCAACAGCAGCAAGAACTTTTTTTGGAACAGATGTTGCATCTCTTTCTGATGCACAGATAAAAACTCTTGCTCAGATTCCGCGCCGTCCTTCAGAATATGCTCCGGTACGCAATTATGTTTATCCTCAGCTGTGTCCGCATTTTGTTAATTATGTTCTTGGAGAATACAGGAAAAATAATATTGCTTTGCCGGACGAAATACATCTTTCAATTGACAGTGAACTTAACGAACAGGTTTCTTCTGCAATACAGCGTAAGATTATGGAATATCAGGAAGCGCGCATTCATAACGGAGCAGCATTTGTAATAAACAATCACACCGGTGAAATAATTACGTGGGTTGGCAACGGTAACTTTTACGATGAACACGGCGGTCAGATAGACGGAGTTACAGTTCGCAATCAGCCTGGTTCTTCAATGAAACCGTTTTTATATGCGCTTGGTCTGGAAAGAGGATTTGCTCCTGCAACTGTTCTTCCTGACATACCAATGGATTTTGGCGGAGAAAAAGTTTATGTTCCGCTTAACTTTAACAACAGATACAACGGTCCTGTGCGCTACAGAATTGCACTTGCTTCAAGCCTTAATATTCCTGCAGTTTATCTTCTGTACAGGATTGGCGTAAACGATTACATGGAAAAACTTTCCCAGCTTCAGTTTGATTCGCTGGAAGGAGAACGCGGTTCTACAGGACTCTCAATTGCTTTGGGAAGCAGCGAAGTAACGCTCTACGAAATGGTACATGCATTCAGTGTATTTGCAAAAGACGGCTATATGAATAAAGTGACTTTTGAAAAACAAAAACCGTCATTGTCAGACACAGGCAGTTTTACAAAAGTATACGAAAGCGACACTGCAAGAATCATCTGTAACATGCTTAGCGATGACAGCGCGCGTGAATTAGGCTTTGGTCACAGCAAGACATTCTCCACGCAGTATGACAGCATGTTTAAAACCGGAACATCAAATCAATTCCAGAACATAATAGCACTTGGCGCAACAACAGAATTTACTGCGGGCGTGTGGATGGGCAATTTCGAAGGAGAAACCGTAGTACGCCAGACAGGCAGCAGCATACCGGCTTCAATCGTAAGACAGATACTTGATGAGCTTACAGCAGAATACGGTGCAGGCTCTTTCTTACAGCCGCAGACTTACGAAAAGAAAAAAATATGCGTGCTTTCGGGAATGAGCG
>JAZUKU010000054.1:0-2953 GCA_045643485.1 Treponema sp.
ATGGCCGCAGTAAAAACAGAACGCACTTCGCAAATGTCGAGCGAAGATAAACCAGTCTTGTCCAGAAAGCGCACGTATAAACCCATGCAGCCCCAGAGCATTCCCGCAAGAATTATTGCCGCAACAGAAAATATTTTTTTAAAAGAAGAGGGATTCCTTTCCGTCATAATTCGCAATTATAGCGGAAAAAAATCCCCCTGTTAATATTGCCGTAAAAGTCAGCAAATCAATTTATTGTTAAAGAACAATCTTCTTTTCGTTTTTCTTTTCTTTAAGAACAAAGTCTGCTTTCTTGGAACCGCAGCTGATTTTGTATTCGCCCTTAAAGCCTTCAACTGTTGCGTAACCTTTTGCGTCTGTAGTGTATTCAGCCTTAGTCCACCACTCGTCTTTAACAAGCCCCTTGAGCATCTGGAAAGAAGGTTTTTCACTGTTGTCCTTACGGATGAAACCACTTGGAGCATTAAGCCATGCACCGTCAGAAAAATCCCATGTGGTAAAGCCGGTAACAAGCGGATGTTCTTCGAAAACAGCACGATACATTTTTTCCATGTCACGAGCCTGTTTGTCTTCAAGCTTTGGAGTAGAAACACCGTCTTCGTAATGCCAGTCCTGTAAGTCAGTAATGTATGCAGGAACTTTTGGACCGCTGACAATTGTGTTTTCCGTAAAATGAATAGGTAAGCCAAAGTGTTCAAAGCGTGCAAGAATTTCTTCAAGCTTATCGCGACTCCATACACCCTGATGCTGATGTGACTGCAAACCGATGCATGTAATTGGAGCACCAGCCTGAAGACATCCGTCGATTAATATTTCGTAATTTGGAGAAAGATTAAAGTCATTGATAAGGAACATACCGTCAGGATTAGTTTCTTTTGCTGTTTTAAAAACTTCCTTTACTAAACCAACGCGCCCCTTCATCTTGCAGATTCGTGTAATAGCATTGTCGTATTTGTCATAGATAGGCATTATTACAACTTCGTTAATGACATCCCAGATATCGATTGTACCCTTGAATGCACTTACGTCACGGCGAATTCGTTCAAGCTGTTTTTCAAGAATTGTCTTGTCGTCATATTTTAAAAGCCATGGAGCACAAGCTGTATGCCAGCAAAGCGGATGTCCCTTGACTGTAACATTATTTTTATCAAGGAATTTTGCTGCTGCCATCAGACCTTTTTTGTTAGGCTTACCTTCTTCCTTTTCGTAGCCACCCCAGTAAAACGGAAGCGTACCGTAGTTAAAGATTTCAAGCCATTTGTCCATTCGTTCCTTAAAGAATTCCTGCTTGTCCGGAGCATAGTTGTTTGCGTAAACTACAGAATCGAACGCACCGCATCCAAAAAGAAATTCGTGCTTAGTCTGATTAAAGCTGAATGTTTTATTTGCAAGAGGTTTTCCGTTTTTATCTACCAGCTGAATCTTTGCTGATGATTTGCGTGCCTGAATATTGCTCATTGTTTTATACTCCTTATTTTTGCTGACACCAGAGGGCGTAAGCTTTTACAATTTCAGTATACATACAAGAACGAAAACTGCATAGAAAAAACTGAATCTTTTATAGAAAAGAACTATTTTTTGCCGGAAAAATTTTCTTTTTGCTGATGTAAAACGTCACTATTTTAGATATACTTAATTCATGCAGACAGAAATAACAATTACAGTCAAACCTTCTGACGAAAAAAATACTTCAATTATAAACGCACATATTTTTAACGAACTCAAGAACCGCGGAATCAAGACTGCCGGTGAAAAGACAGAGTTTGTATTCGTAAAGAAATCAATTGATGCGCGTCACGGTCAGGTTAAGCTTCATCTTAGATACAGAATATACATTGGCGAAAAGCCTGAAGAATTTTCTGATACACTGCCTGTCTGGAAAAAAGCAGACGGGTCGGTTAAAGTTGTAATTGTTGGCTCAGGACCAGCCGGTTTGTTTGGAGCATTAAAACTTCTGGAAAGCGGAATCAAACCGGTAATTGTTGAACGAGGCGCAATGACTTCGCAAAGAAAACGCGACATTGCATTAATAAGCACACAGGACAATGTTAACGAAAACAGCAACTACTGTTTTGGCGAAGGTGGTGCAGGAACTTTTTCTGACGGAAAGCTTTATACCCGAAGCAACAAGCGCGGAGACATTTCAAAGATTCTGCGCATATTCGTAAACTTTGGTGCTGATCAAAAAATCCTGACTGATGCACACCCGCATATTGGAACAGACAAACTTCCTGCAGTAATCAACAACATGCGTGCAAAGATAATTGAGCTTGGCGGAGAATTTCTTTTTAACACAAAGCTTGTCGGTCTGGTAACAGACGCTGCTGCAGGCTCAACTGACGGCGGTTCTGCAAAAGACGCATCGCTTGGCGCAACAGCAGACGGTCCCGCAAAGAATGTACCGCTTGGCGCAACCGCGGGCGGTTCTGTAAAAGACGCACCGCTTGGCGCAACCGCAGACGCAGCTGTTCGCGTAACAGGCGTAACCGTAGAAGACGTAATCACAAAAGAAAAAAAACAAATCGAAGCGGACGCAGTTCTTTTAGCAACAGGACATTCTGCTCCGGACATTTACGAACTTCTTGCAAAGACAGCACCTTCTTCACTGGAAGCAAAAACATTTGCAGCCGGCGTGCGTGTAGAACATCCGCGTGAACTTATAGACGCAATCCAGTACCACGGCCGCAGGGAAGCAAATCTTGGAGCAGCAGAATACCGCGTAACAACACAAGTTGACGGCCGGGGAGTTTATTCTTTCTGCATGTGCCCGGGCGGTTTTGTAGTACCGTCATCGAGCGGACCAAATGAAATTGTCGTTAACGGAATGAGTGCAGCAGCCCGTAATTCAAAATGGTCAAACGCAGCAATTGTTGTTGAAATAAGACCTGAAGACATACCGCAGGAATTTGTTGTTAAGGCAAAAGAACTTGGATGCCCTGACTTAGCAGGACTT
>JAZUKU010000055.1:0-3837 GCA_045643485.1 Treponema sp.
GCATAAATTGCAAGACCGGCCATAAGCTTAGTAACAAGCTCTTCCTGATGAGGCGTAAGGACAATAATACCAGTTTCAACTTCTTCCGTGTCAAATTCGTTCTTTTCGTCAAAGAACATAGTCATGTCGACTGGAGTAAATACCAATGTATCCTGATTGTCTGCCAAAATTCTTCACCCACCTGAAAAATTCAGTAATTTATACAATAATTATAACACAATTTTCTCATTCTGAAAAGGTTGTAAAGTTTCTTTAGTAATACTGAAAAAATGCAAAAAAAGCGTTTCCTAATCAAAATAAGTGTTTTTTTTCCGATAATTGATGTATGAAAAAGCCTCTTTTACTTATTTCATTGATTTTCTCGTTAAGTTCAGTCTTTGCGGCTCCTGACATGCTTATACGCCAGCAGGATATTGTCGTAGAAGCTGGAAATGCTCCCGGTACTACAGAAGCTGCAATGGAAAACGAAAACAGACCCGGCTTTGAAGTGCAGGGTGTTCATATCTACATAAGGAAAAAGAACGGCATAGAAAGCGTAATGCTTGTTGAAACGACAAAAGATCCTGAAGGTAAGTCAGACAATTATTCTTACCGCGCACTTGAATACAACTCAATCAACGGAGACGAAATACGTTATCTTGACGGTAAAGTGCTTGAATCAAAGTATGGAAAATATTCACTCTTATGTTCAACAGTTACAACTCATCCGCAGCTTGGCGAATGCTTTCACATTTACATTCCGCCTGTTGTTGAATACGGCTATCCGTGGAGCAGACACGGCACTGTTTCAATTGGAAAGGGCATGTTCATAAACATAAGGACGTTTGAAAAGAAATACGGTGACTATACGGGAAGTTTTGCTGACAATCCGTTTATGTTTGACTTTGCAAAGGTTGCCCGTAAGCCAAAAGCTCCTGAGCCTGAAAAAGAACCTGAACCTTTGCCGGAACCAGAACCTGAGCCGGTAAAGCCTGCAGCCCTTACGCTTACAGATGATTACAGTCCTGAAGCTGCAGAAAAATTCAAGGAAATTGCTGCTGACGGCGGCGGACTCTTACGCTTTTCGAAAGGACCTGAAACAATTGCTGAAGACCTTCTTGAAGCTGTAGATGCAATTAATCCAAAGCAGATTGTTGACGTTGTATTTGCAATTGATACAACAGGCAGCATGAAGGACGACATGCAGACTCTGCGTACAAAATGGATTCCGCAGTTTATGGAACAGCTTAAGAAATTTGATGACATAAGGATAGGCCTTATTTTCTACCGCGACTACAACGGTGATTACAATTACAGAAGACTGCCGGTAAAACAGTTTGCCTTTACAAGCGATTTTACAAAATTCAAGAAGAACCTTAATTCAACTGTCATTCACGGTAACGAAGGCGGCGATGTTCCTGAAGCAGTATATGAAGCACTTTATGCTTCCATGGAATTCTTTGAGTGGAGAAGTGATGCACAGAAGAAGATTATCCTTATTGGAGATGCAGAACCTCATCCAAAGCCACGCGGAGACAAATCAATAAACAAGGAACGCATTAAGCAGATGGCAGAAGAGAAAAATATAATTCTTGACTGTATTATTGTTCCTGATGATAAAGCCGTATCACGCGGCCGATAGACTTTATTGATTCAGTTTATTTCTTTGCAGGATCAAAATCTTCAGGGAACTTTGTAAGGTCAATTTCTGCAAGTTTCCTGTAAGAAGCAGGAAGTTCTCCTGGAAGTGCAGTTTCGTATATTTCCTTGATTTCAATAAGCATTGGATATGCTGCTGAATAATTCTTTTCCTTTACATATATATGAGCAATCTCGTATTTGCCTTCGACATAAACAGCTGTTTCCATTCCGTAACGCTTTAAAAGTGTTTCGTAATAATGAATTGCAAGTTCGGTTTTGCCTTTATCGTAAGCTGTCTGTGCCTGCTGAACAATTTCCAGTTTTGTCATTTCTACAGGAAGTTCTTCCGGCTGGTTTGATGCGCATGAAATTAAAAGTAAGGCAGCTGCAACTGCTGTTAAAAGTAAGCTCTTTTTCATATTAAATCCTTTATGCATTCAGTTTATCATTTTTCTTTCATTTATACAAACACTATTAGGGCTGTAAGGTAACAGTCATAAAGCCAATGTTTCCGGCAACAGCAATTGACGGATTTGCCGTAACAAGTGATTTTGTGCCAAGACACATCTGCGTAGATGTTCCGCCGTCAAACTGCATTGCTGAATATGCACCTGCTTCAAGAAGTATGTCTGCACACTGCGGATAGGAAAGTCCCCTGCTTGTTAACGAAGGAGAGCCTTCTGCTGCAAGGAAGTACAATGTGTATCCGTCTTCTGAAATACCGCATGCCATTCTTCCGTCAAGATTATCTTCCTTAAAGGACTTTTTTTCACCGTTACGCAGAATCGTATAGAATCCGCCGAATGCGTAAGGGTACTTGTCAACAAGTTCCTTTTTCTGGGAATCAAGTATTTCTGCCTTAAGGAAACCGTCTTCAGTTGAAAAAACAAGTGCTGCATATTCTTCCTGCGGTTCTGAAAACTGAATGCCTTCTGCCTTATGAATACCGGCAAATGCGCGGCTTGTATTCAGATAGGCTATTATTTTCGTACCTTCCTTTACCTTGAACGGAGTCGTGTTTACTGCAACAGTTGTCTTGAATCTTCTTGCAAAAGCAGAAGTTGATATTCCTTTGAAAAATCCATTTTCTTCTGCAATGGAAGTGTCCGGATAAGAAACGATTTTTATTCCTTCTGTCTTAAGGTCTATTTTTACAAGATGATACTCTACGGGAAACGCTTTGTTTTTGTAATCAAATCTTTCGAAACCAGGTGATATTTCCTGCCATGTGATTTCTTCAGGTACATAAAGGTTTATGTCTGTCTGGAGAAGTTCTTCTTCGGTAAGCTTTGACTGTGTTACGCAGGATGTTAATGAAAATGCAAGGAATAAGGCTGTTATTGCAATTGCCGGAATTGTCCTGCTGAATAAAAAAGATGTTTTCTTCATAAATGATATTGTATATACGGCGGCTGTTTATTTCAATTTAATAACTGTTTATTTTCTGTAATTACGGAATTGTATTTAAAAAAGAAAAACCCTGGTGCTCAGCTGAATTGCTTCAGTTACCAGGGTTGTATTCTTAGCAAGGCTCACAATTAATATGCAGATTTTGTATCGTGTGGTTTGTGATTCTTCTTCATCAGCTTGCGCTGTAAAGTCTTGTTCTTGCGGTTAAGAATTGTTGAAGGCTTTTCGTAAAATTCACGCTTTTTGTATTCGCGGATAATGCCTTCTTTTTCAACCATTCTCTTAAAGCGTTTGATTGCTTTTTCAAGGTTTTCGTTGTCATCAACGTAGATTGTTGCCATTACTAAATTCACCACCTTACCTGCGGCAGTTCCACAGGGAATTGAAGTATGACAAAAATATGGATTTTAGTCAAGGAATATCTGTCGTACTGAGGGGTCTGTCCCCTTGGAACGGTAATTTTTCTGCCAGACTAAGGGGTCTGTCCCCTCTGACACAAAGTTGCTATACTAAAGGCATGAAACTGATTTTCCTAGGAACAGGAACAAGCCACGGAGTACCGGTAATAGGCTGTACGTGCGAAACATGCAGATCATCTGACCAGAAAGACAGGCGTAACCGCTGCTGTGCTTTCATTACAAACAGGGATGAAGCTGCAGTCGCAGTAGAAAAGTCATTTGTTCCTACAGACGTACTTATTGATGCCAGTCAGGAATTCCGTCTTCAGGCAATTAAGAATAATGTTACTCGTCTTGATGCAGTACTTCTTACGCATGCACATGCTGACCACATATTCGGTCTTGATGA
>JAZUKU010000056.1:0-8141 GCA_045643485.1 Treponema sp.
CATTGAAAAGAGTGAACTTAAGGAAGGCGGCTGCGTGTTTGACAAAGTAGGGGCTGAACTTGCAAATATTTCTGCTGAATTCAAAGCTGTTTATCCTGAACAGACATGTTCTCCTGTGGGTGCTGTAGTTGGTTGTACTCACGAAGATGAAGCCAGAACAATCCGCGAACAGTATAAAGATGTATTCTTTTTGATTCCAGGTTACGGGGCTCAGGGTGGAGCTGCTCGCATTGCTGCAACACTTCTTCTGCATGCAGGCGGAACTGTAAATTCTTCGCGCGGAATTCTTTGCGCATGGAAAAAAGATCCTCTTCTTGCAGAAAAGATTGCTTCAAATACGCTTACATTAGATGACATTGCTGACAGTGCCGGAAGGGCTGCCGTTGCTTCCAAAAAAGATCTGCTCGATGCAAAAGCATTGATAAAATAGCAGTCATTTGTTTAGTAAGAACAGCATTTTTTATTCCCTAAGAGGCTTATTTACGCTACAATGTAAGCCTATGAAAAGAAAGATATCTTCTATAACTATCGCGCTTTTACTGGGCGTTCTTGCATTATTATTCTCTTCATGCTCACAAAAAATAATGGGCTACAGTGTAGTGCTGTGGAATGTACCTGAATATAATATTGCAGATGGAACAATCGTTCCTGTTTATATTAAATCAAATATTTCTCATGTTTATGTAATTGAAAATCCAGAGACAGAAGAAAAAATAGAAATACCTTTATGGCAGCTTAGTGAACCTGTCAAAATGAAAAAAGCTCAGGCTGTTGCTGCAAGATATTCTGATTATGAGCACACTTATGCGCGTTGTGTACTCGATGGTCTTCCAATCCGTGCAGATAAAGTAAATACTTCAAAACAGGTATACCGTCTCCGTAAGGGCGAAGTTATTCGTGCTTTATACGAAGCTGATGGTGTTGCCGTAATGACTGGTAAAAATGCAATGGAAGGAAAATGGCTTCGTGTAATTACAAACAACGGTGTTATGGGCTGGTGTTTCAGTTACAATCTGCGTCTTTTCCAGATGAATGCTGACGGTACTTCTGCATCAGATGATGAAATTGAAACAGCAGAAGAACGTGATGAAATGATAGAAAGAATTACCGGAACAAAATGGTATCCTGAAATATACAGTTCCATGATTAAGACAGGTAATATTGATTTTGCAGAAATGTCTGTTGAATACGGTTTAACTGTTGATGAAGAAAAATCTACCGTTACAATGAAGCTTCCAAAATTCAATGTGACGGAAGAATATTCAGAACTGAAAAAAGAAACTGATAATGTATACAAATTTGACGGAACTCATTTCCAGGTTACTGTACGCAATAAGAATTTCCTTGTAATTCAATTTACTAACGAAACTGGAAAACCTGTTACTTATAATTTGATTTCTCTTGATGCTGATATAGATAAGATTCTTTCTGATGAACGTGATCGTCGTGCTGATGTATATAAATCATTGTGTGAATTTGGTCCTGATTTTAAGAGCAGTAACTACGGAACACTTTCATTTGAAACCGGCAATACATTCAAGTGGTCTGACTTCAGGCTTCTTGTTCCTTCTGTTTTGACAAGACAGGCTAAAGGTCAGGGAACTGTAGAAATCAAGTACTTCCTTTCTGCTGATTTAAAGAAATCATGGGATGGCGTAATAACATGCCGCTTTGAAGGAATGGAAGAAGATGTTGATTTCCTTTATAAGATGGAAAAAAATGGTCTTCGTCTTGAAGATGCAACTCATGCTGAAAGAAAGGGCAGTACAATTATTTCACGTTCTCAGAATTCACTTGTAATGTTCTTTGCAAAATAAAATATTAATTGGAAAAATAGATGGCGTTTGTACAGTTTTCAAAAGTGTCGCTTGCATTTGGTGACCGCGATATATTAAAGGATGTCTCAGTAAACCTTCAGGCTGGCAGTAAAGCAGCATTGACTGGTGCAAACGGTGCGGGAAAATCTACTCTCATAAAAATAATGGCTGGTCTTGTTGAACCGGACAGCGGTGAACGCATTGCACAGAAAGATGCACGCATTGCTTACTTACCGCAGAGTGGTCTTGTTCACCACGGATGTTCGCTTAAGGAAGAAGCAGACAAGGCTTTTGAATGGGGCTACGACTTACAGAAAGAAATTGATTCTATCGGTGACCAGCTTAAGACAAATCCTCCAGAATCAGAAAGGCTTCTTGAACGTCACAGCGAACTTTTGCAGAAGCTTGACGAAAGCGGCTGGTACAGAAGGGACGTTCTTGCGGAACAGGTACTTTTAGGTCTTGGTTTTAACCGCGAAGACTTTTCAAAACAGACTGAAGAATTTTCCGGCGGATGGCAGATGCGTATTGCGCTTGCAAAATGCCTTATGTGCGGACCGGATATTCTTCTTCTTGACGAACCTACAAACTATCTTGATATCGAAGCACGCAACTGGCTTGAAAATTTCCTTGCTGAATTTAGCGGAGGATTTTTACTTGTAAGCCACGACCGTTATTTCCTTGACCACACAATCAACGAAGTGTACGAACTTTTTGGCGGTGACTTAAAGCGTTATTCCGGAAACTTTTCTCACTACGAAGAAATAAGAAAAGTCGAACTTGAAACATTGATTGCGGAATACGAAAAGCAGCAGGCAGAGATTCAGCATCTTGAAAGCTTTATAAACCGCTTTGGTTACAAGGCAACAAAAGCTGCTCAGGCTCAGGAACGCCAGAAGATGCTCGACAAGATTCTTGAAAATAAAATCGAGATTCCTGAAAACCTAAAGAAGATACATTTTACTTTCCCGGAAGCACCTCATTCAGGTCAGCTTGTCCTTACACTCGAAAATATCTGTAAGAATTACGGCGGTCCTGATGTAGTACACAATCTTGATATTGTTGTAGAAAAGGGTGAGCGTCTTGTTGTAGCAGGACGCAACGGTGCAGGTAAGTCTACTTTGCTGAGGGTTATTGCCGGTGTGGATAATGATTTTACTGGAACGGTAAAGCTTGGTGCAGGCGTAACTGTCGGCTATTTCAGTCAGGACAGCGCAGAAAAAATTACAGGCAAAGAAACAATTCTTGAGCGCCTTGAAAATGAATGTCCGCTTGAACTTGTGCCGAAAATGCGTGACATGCTTGGTGCATTCCTTTTCAGGGGAGACGATGTTTTCAAACAGATAGATGTTCTTTCCGGCGGTGAAAAAAGCCGTATTGCCTTACTGGAACTTTTGCTTCGTCCCGTTAATCTTCTTATTCTTGATGAACCTACAAACCATCTTGATATGCATTCAAAGGATGTTCTTCTTGATGCACTTAAAGATTTTGGCGGTACAGTGATTTTTGTAAGCCACGACCGCGGATTCATTGAAGACCTTTCTACAAAAGTACTTGAACTTCATCCTGGTGTATTCCGTGTATTCCCTGGTGATTATAAATATTACATGCAGCGTCTGGAAGATGAAGAAAACGGAACTGTCGGCGCAAGCAGCTTTGGTCCTGCAAACACTTCTTCTTCAAATGTTTCTGCTCAGAATAAATCAGCTCCGGCAAATTCTGCTACGACAAGCAAACAGTCGTATGAAGAAAAAAAGAAGCAGGAAGCCGCAAGAAGAAAAGCTGAAAAAGAAGTACAGAAACTTGAAGAACAGATAGCATCTCTTGAAGCAGAAAAGAAGGACCTGGAAACACAGATGGCAAATCCTGAAGTGTACAGTAATGGTGAAAAGTGCAGGGCCGTTCAGAACAAAATTGACGAACTTGCAGCTACTCTCGAAAAACTTAATGAGGAATGGGAAGAAAAAGCTTCCCTGTTATAGCATATGCTTTCAGATCCGTGGAGATTAATTCTTGATATTATTCTTGATGGTTACTCAATAATTGTATGTCTCATAATTGCAATATCACTTCTTATAAGAAACAGAGGTAAGTCTAAACTTAACATCTGGTTTATGGCTTCACTCTACATCAATGCCTATATGGCTTTTGTTGATATACTGACTCTGCTTCTGGAAGGAACAGATAATGTTATGCTTGGAAATATTTTTAAATTATCAATGTTTATGTATTATCTTTGTTCTTTTCTTATTCTTGTTTCGTTTGTATTGTTTCAGATTAACTTTCTTGGAAATAAATTAATCGGTCACATTTACAGTATCATTCCGCCTACGTGTACTTTTGTTTATTTCGCGTTTCTTATTTTAACTCCTATGACAGGTGCCTTATATGTAATTGATGACAATTTTATTTACACTCGCGGTAATTATTATTATGTTGCAATTATTCTTGAAGGGGCCCTCATTATTCAGACTTTTGTTCTTATTTTTCTTAAGAGAAGTGTTATTGAAAAAAATAAAATTTTACCAATGTTTGTAATGATGTTCATTCCTTTGGTTGCTCAGATAATCCAGACTATTTTCTACGGTCTTTCCCTTATTAATACAGGTTTTACGCTTTCCTTTATAACGGTTTTTGCTAACTTCAACAGTTCTGTTACGACAAGAGTAAGTAATCGCACAGAAATAAGGTATAGAAAAAATAAAAAGAATAGTGTTCATGATAATACAATAAACAGCCTTACAAATATGATGACTGTAAGTGAAAAAGAAAACGGTTATCACATTGCACGTGTCTGCCAGTATGTAGAAATGATTGCACAGGTTGCAAGAAAAAAAGGATTTTATTCTGAAGAACTCACAGATTCTTTCATAACAAAATTATCGAATGCAACACTTGTTTATGATGTTGGAAAACTTGTAGTAACAAAAGGTGTCTTACAAAAGGCTGAACCTTTAACGGAAGAAGAAAAGGAAGAAATCAGGAATCACGTACCGCTTGGTGAAAAGATTTTAAAATCTGTTCTTGAGGAATATGATGATAAAGAATTTGTAAGAATTGCAGAAGAAGTTGCAATGTGTCATCACGAAAAGTGGAATGGTACGGGCTATCCAAGAGGTTTGACAGAAACTGAAATTCCATTAAGCGCAAGAATTATTTCCATTGCAGATGTATTTGATGCACTTGTTGCGCCAAGAGTTTATAAGGCAAGTATTTCTTACGAAGAAGCATATGTAATCATGGAGGAGAATGCCGGCGTTGCGTTTGATCCTCTTCTGATACAGGCATTTCTTTCAAATAAAAAACGAATTCAGGAAATAAACGAAAAAATAAAGGTTAAGGAAAAAAGAGTTTGTGAAAAAACTTCTTTTTCATAACATGAGAGGATTATTTTATGGAAGCAGAATTCATTCAGTTAAAGGAATATATTGAATCTCAGAAAGACAAGATGATTGAGCTTCAGACTCTGCTGTCTTCAATACCGGCACTTGCTCCTGAAAATGGTGGTGAAGGTGAAAGTAAAAAAGCTGCAGTTCTTGAATCATGGCTCAGGGAAAACGGTATCAAGAACATTGAGCATTATGATGCTCCTGACGAAAGGGTTCCTTCTAAAGTAAGGCCAAATCTTGTTGCAACAATTCCCGGTAACAAAGACGATTACTGTATATGGATTTGCGCTCACATGGATGTTGTTCCTCCTGGAGATTTGTCACAGTGGAAAACAGATCCGTATACTGTTGTAGAAAAAGACGGCAAGCTTTACGGACGCGGTGTTGAAGACAATCAACAGGGGTTGGTAAGCGGAGTGTTTGCTGCCCTTGCTTACGTTAAGCAGCACATTCTTCCGGAACATACAATCAAGCTTCTGTTTATGGCAGATGAAGAAGTAGGTTCTGCTTACGGCATGATTTATCTTGTAAACAAATATCCTGAACTCTTTGCAAAGAACGATCTTATTCTTATTCCGGATGGCGGTGATCCTAAAGGCGAAACAATTGAAGTTGCTGAAAAAAATATTCTGTGGCTCAAGTTTCATACGCTTGGAAAACAGATTCACGGTTCGCGCCCGCACGAAGGAAAAAATGCTTTTCTTGCAAACTGCGAACTTGCCCTTAAGATAAATAATTTTGAAAAGACTTTTGAAAAGCGTGATGAAATATTCGATCCGCCGTATTCAACTTTCCAGCCGACAATGAAATTTGAAAACGTAAGCGCAGTTAACATTATTCCAGGAGATGACGTGTTCTGCTGTGACTGCAGGATTCTTCCGTGCTACACACTTGATGATGTCCGCAAAGAAGTAAAGAAATGCGTTTCTGAAGTAGAAGAAAAATACGGTGTTAAGATTGAAGTTTCTGAATTACAGGCAGCTCAGACTCCAGCTACACCAATCGATGCTCCTGCCGTAAAGGAACTTGCAAATGCCATCAAACAGGTGCATGGTCTTACTGCAAGAACGATTGGAATTGGCGGTGGTACTGTTGGCGCTGAACTTCGCAACAAGGGAATCAATTGTGCCGTATGGTCAACAATGGACGAAACTTGTCACCAGCCTAATGAATATTGTGTAATTGAAGGAATGATAAAAGACGCTTTGACTATAGCGTATATGGCTCAGAATAACTAAATGCTTATGTGCTTGTAGTTAACGACTTCATTCCACGGAACGACAAATCCTGCACCATGTGAACAGAAAACGCTTGATGCAGGATTTTCTTTATCTGAATCAGCATTGTAATTTATTTTTTCAATTACTTCTTTCTCGTTGTGACATAAATCGTATCCGCATAACGTCATGCTCAATGTGCCCTGTCCCTTTGAGAACGAGCGTATTTCGTTTATGTAATCAGTCATTTCTGAGACCGGGACTCTGCCTGTAAGGACTGCAAATCCATTTTTGTTTTCGACAATACTGCATGTGGCACTTTTTCGCTGCATGTCGCTCATTACGCGGCCTGCACAGTTTTCAGGAACAACAATTTCGTAACTGTAGAACGGCTCAAGCAGTACTGACTTTGAATACATGAGTGCGTTTCTTACAGCCCTGTATGTTGCCTGACGGAAATCTCCGCCTTCCGTATGCTTTAAGTTATCTCTTCCAGTAAGAACATTTACTTCAATGTCTGTTATTGGGCTGCCTGTTAATATGCCAACGTGCTGCTTTTCGTTAAGGTGCGTTAAGATAAGGCGCTGCCAGTTTGTATCAAGAACATCTACGCTAAGATTGCAGTTGAATCTGTTTCCAGAACCGCGTGGCAACGGTTTTAATTCAAGCTGAACTTCTGCGTAATGCTTTAACGGTTCGTAATGTCCTGTACCGCGTACTGGTTCCGTAATTGTTTCACGGTAAGCAATTCTTCCTTCTCCAAACTGTATGTCGATTGAGTACCTGTCATGGATAAGCTGCTTTATTACTTCTGTCTGAACTTCGCCCATAAGCATTACTCGTATTTCCTGTGCGCTTTCGTTAAACTCAACTTTCAGTTCTGGAAGTTCTTCTTCAAGTTCGCGCAGGATTTTAAGCATGCGTGTAAGGTCAATTTCTGACGGATGATGTACTGCATAAATAAGTGCGCTTTCCATCTGAGGTGAAGTAACTGTTTCTGTGTTACCGTAAGTTGTGCCTGCTTTTGAAAGACGAAGTCCTGTTACGCAGCATATTTCACCTGCAGCAGCTTCTTTTACGCTTTCGTATTTTTCACCGTTGTATAATCTTATTTCGTTTACTTTTTCTTCGCCTAAAAAATCTTTTGCGTGAAGAATGCCGTCTGTTACCTTAAGGTGTGTGAGTCTGTTGTTCTGTTTGTCGTAAGTTATTTTGTAAACAATGCATGATGGTGTGTCATTGCTGCCGGTTTTGGTTTCAGTCTGAAGCAAATCTTTTTTGCTGAATGTGTATTCATCAAGATAACAGATTAAATCTTCCATGCCTGTAACTTTAAGTGCTGAGCCAAAGATACACGGAAATACGCTGCGGTTTGCAAAAGCTTTTGCTGTCTGTTCATTCGAAAGCTTTCCTGTGTCAAGAAATGTTTCCATAAGTTCTTCGCTGGAAGAAGCTGCTGTTTCAAAAAAACTTTCTCGTTCCGTGCTGCTGAATATTGCTGCGTCTTCGCTTAAGCCGTTCCTTAATTCCTCAAGAAGTTCGTCTTTTGTCCTTGTGCACATATCCATTTTGTTGATGAAAATGATTACCGGAATATTGTTGCGTTTAAGAAGTGACCATACTGTCTTAGTATGAGCCTGAATTCCGTCTGCTGCATTAATCAGAAGAATTGCTGCATCTAAAACAGAAAGAGTTCGTTCCATTTCTGCACTGAAGTC
>JAZUKU010000057.1:0-11598 GCA_045643485.1 Treponema sp.
ATAGAATGTATCTATGTTCCATTTTGCTGACAGTGTATTTGTCATCATGCTCGAAAGTGCTTCGATTGAATCTTCGTTCTTTTTCTGAAGCACAGTCTTTTTTACTACAGGAGAATTTTCATCAGTCTGAATCGTAACTGCAGGTTCTTCCGGACGTGAGTTTGCTGTAATGAACCGAAGCTGTGAAAGGTAAAGCTCATAGAATCCTTCTGTATACAGAAGTTCTGCAAATGACTGGCGCGCATTTAAATTAAGCGGATCAATCTTAAGTGCCTGCTGTATTTCGTAACGCTCGCCTGCACTGTCAAAGTTACGCTTGTATTCAGCTGCTTTCTTAACATGATATTCTGCCCACAAAGGACGCCTTTCGTCTTCAACGTCAACATATTCTGAAATAAGAAGTTCCATTGCTGAGCGCATTATTTCGTTCTGAGGATTTACGTTAAGTCCCTGAGAATATGTTTCTATTGCATCTTCATACTGTCCGAGCTTTTGCTGAGACAGACCTTTTATGAACCATGCTTCCGGTATGTTTCTTGAGTGGGACAGTCGGAAGTCAGAAATGTCTATTACTTCATCATAACGCTTCTGTGAATAAAGAATGTCTGCAAGAAGTCCGTATGCCTTGTCGTAAGAGCCGTTTATCTGTACTGCACTGCGGGCTCTTCTTTCTGCTTCTGAAAAATTTCCGTTCTTTGCTTCAATGTATGCTGCAAGATAATGAACCTGTGCTTCTCCGGAATGATATGTCAAAGCCTGTGAAATATATTCTTCAGCAGCATCTGTCTTTCCCTGTTCCGAACTTATCAATGCAAGGCTGAGCAATGCCTTTTTGTTTGAAGGCTTTCGCTTCAATGCTTCAAGATATACTTTTTCTGCACCGCTTATGCTTCCGTCAAACAAATCCAACTGTGCAATTCCAAAGCGTGAATCTACGTCGTTAGGATATTCCTTAAGTACTTTTTCAAAAACATCACGGGCTTCACGGAGCTTTCCCAAAGAGATGTATGCAAATCCGCGGAGATTGCGTATTTCGTTGAAGTTGCGGCTGTATTTTTCTGCTTTGTCCGTATAGTCAAGGGTTAAATCGTATTCACCAAGCTCATAGGTACACTGTGCAAGATGAAACCATGCTTCTCCGTAATTTTCGTTTTTCTGCAAAGCTTCAGTAAACGCATCAACTGCAGCATAATAATTCTGGCTCTGCTGCTCGAAGACTCCTTTGTTGAAAAGAGATACTGCCGATTTGTTTTCAGCATACAGATACATTGTACCTGCAACGCATACAAGCGAAATTATTTTCTTAAAGAGATTATGTTTCATTGTACCCACCCGCATAATTTCATTTATTTACTTATTTTCGTCAGACTTTTTTTCTGCATGGAAAATAATCTTTATTACGTTAACCTTGTGCCCTTCCATATCCTGTACAATAAAGTCGTAGTTGTTCCATGTTGTCTTTTCAAATTTTACAGGAATCTTACCGAAAAGGTCAAATACAAAACCGCCTAAAGTATCAAATTCTTCAGTCGGGAATTCGCTGCCTATAGTTTCGTTAAGTTCGTCAAGGCTTACACGTGCATCGCAAACCCATACGTTTCCGGCTAATGCAGAAATGTCTTCGCGTTCGTTGTCAAACTCATCCTGTATGTCACCAACTATTTCTTCAATAATGTCTTCCATACAGACAATGCCTGCAATTCCACCGTATTCATCAATTGCTATTGCAATGTGAACGTGCTTTCTCTTGAACTCACGAAGAAGTCCGTCAATCTTTTTGCTTTCCGGAACAAAGTACGGTTTGCGTATCATTTTTTCAAGATTGACTGTTTCGTGTCTTGCATATACGCCAATCAAATCCTTTACGTAAAGGACACCAACTACATTGTCAATTGAGCCTGAATAAACAGGAAAACGTGAATGTCCGCTTTCTGTAATCTTAACAAGAAGTTCTTCCTGCGGTGTATCAATTGAAATAAAGTCTACGTCAATGCGCGGAACCATTACTTCCTTTACGGAAGTTTCGCTAAGGTCTTCTACGCCTTCGATCATATCCTTTTTTTCTTCAGCAATAAGCATCTGTTCCTTTTCGCTACGGGACGATGATGCATCTTCAGTTTTTGTTTCCTTTTTCTTTCCTAAACCAAACAGGCCCATGTTATTCTTTTATTACCTCTTCTTTTAAAGCTTCCATTATGCGCTTCTGAATCTTCAGCATTTCGCATTCAGGTTCCTTTCCTTTTTCAACATGCTCTTCTCCGTGGTCAAGACCGTTAAGATGGAGCATTCCGTGTATCAATAATCTTTTCAGTTCTTCGTTTTCGTCTACTTCAAAGTATGATGCATTCTTTGGCAGTGTTTCAAGGCTTATTGCAATGTCACCTGCTGCAGTCCATTCAGTGCCGTCCTCGTCTTCGTATAGTTCACCGTTTTCAAAACTGAGTACGTCTGTAGGACTGTCTATGTTCCTGTATTCATTGTTCAGGTTCTGGATGAATGCATCTGTGCAGAAGAATATTGAAATTTCTTCCTTATCGTAACCGGCTTCCTTCATTGCCTTCTGTACGAAAGGTTCTACTGAGTCAAGCCATGACGGTTCGGGCATTTCTTCTTCTACACTGATAAGTATTCTGTTTGCCATTATTTCTTCTCTTTCTTATCAGCTTTTTCAGGCTTATCAGCTTTATCTGATTTTTCAGTTTTTTCTGACTTCTCTGCTTTTTCTGACTTTTCTTTTTCAGAAGGTTTTGCTTCTTCTTTTTTCTGTTCAGGCTGATTTTCTGCTGTACCTGTTTCAGGGTCTTTCTGGTCAGGATACTTTACGCGGCTGTGATAGTAACCGGCGAGTATCTGTACGAAAGTGTCATGTATCTTATCAAGGTCCTGAAAAGTAAGCTGACAGTTATCAAGCTGGTGATGTTCAATCTTTCCGTTGATGAGTGTCTGTATGAATTTGTCCAGGCGCGGAACTGACGGTTTGTCGAGTGAACGGCATGCAGCTTCTACTGTATCAGCAAGCATTACTACGGCACTTTCCTTAGTGCTAGGCGGATTTCCAGTGTAGCTGTAATCTTCAGGGCTTGTACCAGGATCTTTCTTAAGAGCTTCGTTGTAGAAATATGCAATTACGGAATTTCCGTGATGTTCAGAAATTACGGTAATTATTTCTTCCGGAAGATGAAGTGCCCTTGCCTTTTCAACGCCTTTCTTTACGTGTGAACGTATTATGCTTACAGAAAGGGACGGATTGATTTCATCATGGAGATTTTCTGCACCCTGCTGGTTTTCCGTAAAGTATTCAGGATTGTCCATCTTACCGATATCGTGATAGTAAGAACCGACTCTTGCTACAAGAGGATTTGCTCCTATTTCACGGCATGCTGCTTCTGCAAGAGAGGCAACCATCATTGAGTGACTGTAAGTTCCTCCTGCAGTAACAAGCATTTTCTTCATCAAAGGATTGTTAAGGTCACTCAAGTCCATGAGTCTGAAAACAGAAGCTGTATTCAGCACAGATTCAAGCGGTGTAAGGAATCCAAGCGTAAGAATGCCAGAAAGGAATCCGTTGACTGCAATGCCCGGAATTGTAAGCACAGAATCACTGAATGAATCATTGAATATTATTTTGAGTGTAGCAAGGAATACTACATCAAGAAGGCTCAATAAAAGAGAAGCAAAAACCATGTCTATACGGCGTACGATTTTCCTAACGATGCGTGCTGCAGCAAGTGAAGATGCAAGCGTAAACAGAAATGGTGCCAGCTGGTATGAACATGCATTAAGCACACCGAATGAAGCCAGTATTGCAAAGAAAAGCGCACTCCTCTGTCCAAAAAGAATTGCAATAAGGAAAGAACAAAGTGCTGCCGGAATAATTACAGGAAGCGCAAACGGTGAAGAGAACTGTAGCGTCTTTGAACCGAATGTAGTAACCGCATATACAATCAGGAAAGAAAGTGCATGCAGGAAAAGCTCCTTGAATTCAGCATGACGGCCAAGGCTTACGTTTCCCAAAAGGAAGAAGAAAAGTGCCCCTAAAAGCATAAGGTACAGGATTGAATCTGCAAAAGCCCTGTAGTCCATGTAAACAGGAGATTCAGACATCTTCTTGAGCTTTGAATAATTTTCTTCTGTAATAGGAAAGCCCTTTCTTGTAATCTTTTCACCTTTTTCTACGGTTACCGGATTCATATAGTCAGCAGGAAGGCTCTTCTGTGCATAGATTGTCCTGTCTGCAATCTGACCTATTTCGTAATCGTCAATGTTGTACGAAGAAATTGTGTTTGTCGTTGCAATTCGCACAAATGTCATTGCTACAGTTGCAAGAAAGCAGACTGTAAACAGAATAAGTGCCGGATAGTTTTTCTTAATGAATTTACCCATGGAACTGAAAACGATTTTCATTCCGCCAATTTCATCATCATTCTTGTCTTTCTTCATTTTCATACGCCTGTACAATACGCTTTACCAGTTCATTGCGGACAACATCTTCGGCTGTAAGCTTCTGCATTGAGATTCCCTGTACATTACAAAGGATTTTCATTGCATGCATAAGGCCCGAAGGTATGCGCTTTGGCAAATCGATTTGAGTTAAATCGCCTGTTACAAAGACTTTTGAACCTTCGCCCATACGGGTTAGGAACATCTTCATCTGTTCACAGGTTGTGTTCTGAGCTTCGTCCAAAATGACTACGCTGTCGTTAAGTGTGCGTCCCCTCATGTAAGCAAGGGGAGCTATTTCTATGATTCCGCTTTCTGTCATTTTACGGACAGTTTCACGCGGCAACACCATGTTCATGGCATCGTATAACGGTCTTAAGTAAGGATTTATTTTGTCTTCAAGGTCGCCCGGAAGGTAACCCAGGCTTTCTCCTGCTTCCACAACAGGTCTTGTTAATATGATTGAGCTTTTCTGGTGGCTTAAGACAAGACGAAGCGCTTCTGCTACGGCAAGGAATGTCTTACCGCTGCCGGCCGGTCCTGTTGCAAACACCATGTCGTAATTCCGCAGAGCCTGTACTAAAGAGGCCTGTCCCTGTGTACGCGGATATACTTTTCTTATTCCACCGGGAATCTGTATTGAGCATGAAGAAAAAAGTGCGTGTGAACTTTGAGAAGCAGATTTCCTGTATACATTCATGCCTGTGTTTAGGACAGACTGCACCAGTTCAGAATCTGTAAGTTCTGTTGAACCGTCTGCAATTTCGTCAAGAATGCGGTCTATTATGAAACGGAACTGCTGCTCTACTTCTGGATTTCCTCCGTCAACAGACAATTCATTTCCGCATGCAAACACCGGTACGCCCAGGAAGCTTTCAATGAGTTTTAAATTACTGTCATTTGTACCGCAGACACGTTGGAGTACATCAGCATCAGGTACAATAATTGTATAACTTTCCACTTACTATATATTGTAGATTTGAAAGGAAAAGTAGTCAATATTGCGAAAAGAAACGGACGACATTACGAAAAAGTTATATTTTTACGGATTGAGTTTCCATTCACCGTATTCGTCCTGAATTTCTGTCTTCATGGCAGGAAGAGGTGCCCAGATTACTGAAACAGTTATGTACGGCTTAAAGCTGTATTTTCTTTTGCCGTCTTCCGTAATTGTCCTTGGCTTTACTGAAACAGATGCAGCAAAATTCCAGTCACAGAGGTTATGTGTTATTTTCATCGAAAGACTCTGAAGCTTATATGCAGAAGCTTTTCTTGCTGATTCTCCGGCCCAGAGTTTACCGTCATAGAAAAGACCGAATGAATTGAGGAGGTCAACAAGGAAATTAGGATGTTCACCGTAAATTCCTTTATATTTAGGGCTTAAATCATTGAAATACTTGAAGATCTGACTGTTCTTTGAATCAGAACTGAACGTAAGGTCAAGAAAGTTGTTGATCTTGAATGTAATTGACGGTGTAAACCTGAAAACACTGTTTGTAGGGCGCTGCATATCAAGTGTAATGCTTGTACTTAATGATGGAGCAAAACTTATGCGGTTCTTCCAGTAACGGAATGTATTTGACGGTGTTGAATATGAAAGCGAAAGTGATACAGGCTGAAATGACTTCGAGTCAGAATCATCTGCCTTCTTCCTGATGTTCCAGCCTTCATCGTAATCAGTATCTTCCGGAATTTCACCTGGCTTTATGAAGAAATAATCGTATGTATCCTGCATTGTGTACGCCAGGGACAGACCCCTCCAGCCAAGAGACAGCTTAAAGCCGGAGATTTTCCAGTCATCAATCGTTTTTCCTTCTGTATTATCAAGCCAGCACCAGTCGTAATTAAGGCTTTCAGTAATTGTAAGCGTATTGTCCTTTACTTTTGTACTTGAGGAAGAAGATGTTGAGGAAGCTGTAGAAGTCGTTTTTGATGTAAAAAGCTTAATCGAAGCCGACTGCTGAAGAGGCTGTAGTTCCCAGATTTTCTTTTTACCGTTTTTGTCAGGCGTTTCTTCCGTTACTGAATTATCAGACGTATTGTCTGCAGTATTCAAAAGCGATGTCGCAAATGAAAGCGATGTATTCGGGAAAGTAAATGAAAGGTTTCCGCTGTATTCTTCTTTCTGAGGAGGAAGTTTTGTTGAAACCGTAAGCACCTGTGAATACTTGTCCTTTACAGAAGACAATGTTCCTGAAAGTGTATGAACTGACATCCAGTCATCAGCTTCATCTTCTGTAAAATCCCACGGCATTTTGTAAACCCATTCAGGATTATCAAGCCAGTCTTCCTTATCGCCAAGGAATTCTGTCTGAATCATCTTTATCGTCGTGTTCCATGAGATGCCTGTTCCCTTGAAACGGTCACTGTATATGAACGGTTTGAAATCAAGGGAATTTGTGTTTGTCAGATCAAGCTTCTGGGCATTGTAGTCAGCCTTTAACAGTGACTCTTTTGAAGATTTCTTTGACGGTTCTTCATAACCTTCAAGTGTCGGATGCTTCTGGAATACAGGGTTGAATGAAAATGAATCTGTAAGCGAAAGGAATGAACCTCTGTACGAAAGGGAACTTTTTATTGAAGAAGGTCCCTTGAACTGAATGTATGAAGACTGAAGCGTATCCCAGTCAAATGAATCTGGCGTAAGGATTTTTGTAGAATCATAGTTCAGCTGTGATGTAAATTCAGGGCTTCCGGAATAAGTCAGGCTGTAATTCAGCTTGTCAAAAGTCATTAATTTTGCAGAAGCTATGTCAATGAATGTAAATGCAGAATCTGGAAGAACAGGTTCCTGTACTTCTGTTTCTTCTGCTGACTGTTCAGCTGATTCAGATGATTTTGAATCAGCACTGTTCTGTGTACTGCTGCCGTCCGTTTCTGTCTGAGGATTTAATGCATCCGGTACGACAAGACTTACCGGCAGTTCTGCTGTTTTTTTTGTACTTGTATTATTCTTTGACGAAACCTGCACAAGTGTACCGCCGATACGTCCGCTTATTTTGAAAGGAATAATCTGTGATGGATAATAGAATTTTCTTTCCGGAGTTTTATACTTCCAGTTACTCATATCCATTTCATCTATTTCCTTGAATATTGTTTCTGAATCAGGATTCCATGAACTTGTAGTAATCTGTTTTGAGCTGAATACAACCTGAGAAGAAAAACTTGAAAGCGAAAGGGTCGAAATAAACGGATTAAGGAATTTAGGAAGCGTTACTGAATAAGAACCGTTCAATGACCAGGTAAATGAAGAAAGTTCGCTTGAACTTTCATCTTCTTCAGTACCTTCTGCACTGCTCATCATAAAGCCTATCCAGTCCATTGATTCCTTTCTTTCTGCAAATTCGTTTGAGAAGAAAGGATCGCTGTAAACAGGCAGAGAAAGTGTAAGGCTGAACGGCTTGCTTATTGACATTCTTAGATTCATTCCATAGCGGAACGGCAGGTTTATACCAAAGAAATGAGATGCATCGGCATAAAGCTTTCCGCTGTTTGAATATGGCGTATAATCGTCACCGTTCTGGAATATTGTATTTGAAAAGGCAATTTTAACACCGCCTTCAATACTCGTTATGACTTTTCCAGGCTTAAGGCTTGCTTCTACGCCAACCATTCCACCAAGATTCGTATAATAGTCAGCCATAATCTTAAGGTAATCAGAAGAAGAACCTGAATAGTCATCTTCAAGATTATGCAGGACAAGACCTTCCCTTTCCTGTTCCTTGAGCTTTGTTGACTTCATGAAGTTAAAGAGGCTGTCACTTACATTTGCATCTGAACCGGAAGAACCGCCTGAATCAAGAGGCTTCCTTCCTATAAGGTAATATGTATTCTGTGTATAAAGGCCCTTTCTCTTGTTGTAACCGAATACAGGATTGAAAATAAGTTCATCCTTCGGGTAATAGAATGCAGGCAGCGGAAGAATCGGAATGTTTCCTACATAAAGCACTGCTCCAAGAAAAGCAAATTCTCCGCCAGGCAAAAGCCATATTCTTGCAGCCTTGATTTTCCAGTGAGGATTTTCATCGTCACAGAATGTCAATACGGCATTCTTAAACGCAATAGTGCTTGATGCGTCACGTCCGAATATTTTTGATGATACGATAAGCGTTGAGCCTGACGGCAGGTTTATTGCGTCACTCTGAGTCTGTACAGCTCTTCCGTTGTCAAATACGCCTTCAAGAGTACCTGTGTTAAACAGGAGGCTGTCTGCCGTAACATCCTGCGCTCCAGCCGAGCCTGTACCAGTCTGCTTAAGCGAAACGTTACCGCTTGCATAAAGCATTTCTGACTTGCGGTTGTAGTTTACAAGATCTGCAGTAATTACTGTTGTCGTAGAACCTTTTGTTACGCTGATTGAAACTGCTCCGCTCAAGACAATTATGTCATCGCCTGTTTCTGAATCTTTTTTATACTGTGTACTCTGTGCGCTTTCGATTGTAATTACAGAACCGCCGCTGTTCTGTGAATATGCATATACTGAAGCAAGAATGAAAATAATTAAGGCAGCAGTTTTCTTTGCAAAACTGAATCCTGAGGAAATAAACTTTCTGCCTTTTTTCAATATGCTCATTTTTTTTCTGCTTTGTTTCTTTCTTCTTCCCTTTCAAGCATTTCTGCTATGTATTTACCTGTGTAGCTCTTTTTGTTTCCTGAAACTTCTTCCGGAGTACCGCGGGCAATTACTGTTCCGCCTGCTGTTCCGCCTTCCGGTCCAAGATCGATTATGTAGTCAGCCTGACAGATTACATCAAGGTTATGTTCTATCATTATAACGGAATTTCCCTTATCCACAAGACGGTTGATTACTTCCATAAGCTGCTTTACGTCAGCAAAATGAAGGCCCGTTGTAGGTTCGTCGAGTATGTAAAGTGTTTTTCCTGTTGAAGGACGTGCCAGTTCAGTTGCAAGCTTTACGCGCTGTGCTTCACCGCCGCTCAATGTAAGCGCATTCTGTCCGAGCTGAATGTAGCCTAAGCCTACGCTCTTCAATGTATTGAGTTTTGTTGCAATGTGAGGTATTGAGTCAAAGAAATCAGCTGCTTCTTCAATTGTCATGTTGAGGACGTCATTAATGCTCTTACCTTTGTAAAGAACATCAAGTGTTTCCTGATTGAATCTTTTTCCGTGGCATACGTCGCACTGAATGAATACATCCGGCAGGAAGTTCATTTCGATTGTAATGTTTCCTGCTCCCTGACAGTTTTCGCAGCGACCTCCTTTCAAATTGAACGAGAAACGTCCCTTTGTCCAGCCGTGTGCCTTTGATTCAGGAAGTGATGCATACAAGTCCCTTATTGTATCGAATACGCCTACGTATGTAACAGGATTGCTTCTTGGCGTTCTTCCGATAGGGCTCTGGTCTATGTTGATTACCTTGTCTATGTTTTCTATACCGGTAATTTTCTTGTATTTGCCTACAGGATATTCAGTCTTCATAAGCTGGTTGCTTACTGCAGGATAAAGTACGTCGCTCAGGAAAGTAGACTTGCCGCTTCCAGAAACACCTGTGATGCATGTAAAGCAGCCAAGAGGTATGTCTGCGTCAATTGACTTTAAGTTGTGTTCTGCAACGCCCCTTATTGAAATGAACTTACCGTTGCCCTTTCTTCGCTCAGGAGGTATTTTCATGCGCAATGTTCCTGCAAGATACTGTCCGGTAAGGCTTTCCTTTACTTTCATAACCTCATCCGGTGTTCCCTGTGCAATTACCTTTCCTCCGTGTACACCGGCACCAGGTCCTATGTCAATTAAATAATCTGCAGTGCGCAGAGTCTGTTCGTCATGTTCTACGACAATTACTGTATTTCCTAAATTGCGCAAATATGTAAGAGAGTCGATGAGTCGCTGGTTGTCCCTCTGGTGAAGACCGATTGAAGGTTCGTCAAGAATGTACATTACTCCAGTCAAACCGCTTCCTATCTGTGTGGAAAGACGGATTCTCTGTGCTTCACCGCCGCTTAATGTTGCAGCAGAACGTTCGAGCGTAAGGTATTCAAGGCCTACGTTGCTTAAGAAACTCAACCTTGCCCTTATTTCCTTAAGGATTTGCTTTGCAATCTGTTCTTCTGATTCAGTAAATTTTATTTTTTCAAAGAAATCAATTGTTTCAACAACTGAAAGCTGAGTAAGTTCGATTATGTTTTTTCCGCCTACTGTTACGCCAAGGGCTTCTGCACGAAGTTTTTTTCCTTTGCACGAAGAACATGTTGTTGTAGTCATCCAGCGTTCTTCGATTCGTTCACGCTGACTGTCACCCCATGCTTCTACGTAACGGCGGTTCATGTCTGCATAGATTCCGTTCCACGGGCGCTTGTAATCACTATAGCCTTCTCCGCTCTGCTTACGGTAACGCCATTTAATTTCAACTGATTCATCACCGTTCCACAGATAGTCCAGCTGTTTTTTTGTAAGCTTGTTGATTGGTGTGTCTAAAGTAAAGCCTGCCTGTTTTGCTACAGCTGCAAACATTGAGCTGTTCCATTCGCTTGACGGATTGTAGAAAGTAATTGCTCCTTCGTTAAACGAAAGACTCTTGTCAGGAATAATGAGGTCTGCATTAAGTTCCTGCTTAACGCCAAGACCGGTACATTCAGGACATGCGCCAAACGGATTGTTGAATGAAAAAAGACGCGGCTGTAATTCCGGAATTGAAATGCCGCAGTCAGGACATGCATTCTTCTGTGAAAAGAAAAATTCCTGTTCTATGTAGTCTGCATCCTTGTCGTAAGGAGTTCCCTTCTTGTCGAGACCGGCTGCTACTTCTGCATAGGCTTCATCAGATTTGCTTACTCGTCTTAAAACGATTATGATTCCGTTTGCGCTGTTGAGTGCCGTTTCTACAGAATCTGCAATTCTCTTGCGGATTTCTTTTTTCAATACAATGCGGTCTACTACAATTTCGATTGTATGCTTTTTCTGCTTGTCGAGCTTGATTGAATCTTCGAGTTCTACCATGAGACCGTCGATTCTTGCGCGTACGAAGCCACTCTTTTTTGCATCGTCAATTATTTTCTGATGTTCGCCTTTTCTGCCGCGGATTACAGGTGCAAGTAATGTTAATTTTGTTCCTTCAGTCCAGCCCATGATTGTGTCTATGATCTGGTCTGTTGTCTGTTCGTTTATTTCACGGCCGCAGTTAGGACAATGTGCTTTTCC
>JAZUKU010000058.1:0-7618 GCA_045643485.1 Treponema sp.
CGCGATAAGAATGAAGCCCGCAAAGATCTTGGGCTTAGCGCAGAACAGAAAGTCTATCTTCTTATGGGAGGAAGCATGGGCTTTGGCGACACAGAAGACACAGTTTCCGAACTTCTTTCAATAGCAGACGAAAACACAAGGCTTATTGTAATTACAGGAAGCAATAAGGAACTGTATGCGTCATTAGACCAGAAATTCAACGGTAACAGAAACCTTATGCTTGTCGGCTTTACGGATAAAGTAAATGACTATATGGCAGCAGCAGACGTTTTAATGACAAAACCGGGCGGACTTTCAAGCACAGAAGCACTGGTCCGTGGCATTCCGTTAGTTCATACTTCTCCAATTCCAGGTTGCGAAACTGAAAATGCTGAATTCTTTACACAGCACCATATTTCACTTTGCGCAAAAGATTCAAAAGAAGCAGCACGTCTTGCCAAAAAGCTTGTGGAAGACAAGTTCCTGAGCAGACAGATTCTTGATGCCCAGAAGAATTACCGCTATGAAAATTCCGCAGAAGAGGTTGTGAAAATAATCAAACAGAAAGTGTAAGAAAACAAACAAAATTAAAAAAAATAACTAAAAATTCTAAATTTTCTCCAAAAAATGCAAAATTTCTGAAAAAAAACTAAAATTTTGCATTTATTATTGCACTTTCTTTGCGGAGTGGGTGGTATCCTAAAAGTAGTCGGAGAGAGAGCTGACAACCAGTTTGTTCAGGCTCAAAAAAAGAGAGAGAGTTGTGTTAACACTGGAAAGTGAGAGAGTTCAGTGGGAACTATTTAAGGAAGCAAAAGTTTTTGGAGAGAAACTTCAGCTGAAAAGGAGAGAGTTAATTGGTCGGAGAGGGAAAGCCCAGGAGAGAGTGCTTTTTTTTTCCGCAAGGAGGAGTTTAGTCTAATTTACAGGCAAAAAACGAGGTTGAAAAAAAATTTGACAAACGGGTAATCTACTGACAGAATTTAAGTGTATTATTAGAACATTGGATGAGTTTTGATGAAAGTTGTTGCAGTTGACGATGAACCTATTTCCCTGGATTGTCTTGAAGTTGTCCTTAGCAATATGGAAGAGCTGACTGAAGTTGTTACTTTTCCGGATGCTGAAGATGCACTGGCCTGGTTTAAGACCAATAAGGCAGATGTAGCTTTTCTGGACATAGAAATGCGGGGTATGAATGGATTGGAATTAGCTTCTGCAATCAGGAGATTATGTTCCTCCTGTAAAATAATCTTTGTAACAAGTACATCAAAATACGCTCTTGAAGCTTTTAAAATACACGCAACAGGATATCTGGTCAAACCTGTAACCAAAGAAGCTGTCCGAAATGAGCTTGAGTACATCTTCCATGAGATTGATGATTTAGAACAGCTTGGGCTTTCTGCACGATTACCCAAAACCTCCATTCCTTCAGACTTGCTTAGGGTTCAATGCTTTGGCAATTTTGAAGTTTTCAATCATGATCTGCCGGTTAAATTTTCACTATCAAAATCAAAAGAATTACTTGCTTATCTTATTCACAGAAGGGGAGCTTCCTGTTCATTAAGTGAAATTGCTGCAGTCCTTTATGAAGACAAACCTGACAATGCTGCTTTACAGAGCCTTATCCGTAATATTATCAGTGACTTAAAGAAGTCTTTGGAGTCGGCAGGATGTAAAGATATTCTTGTTAAGACAAGGGGTTATGTTGCTATCCTTCCTGCAAAAGTTTTCTGTGATTACTATAATTTTTTGGATGGTGACGCGGATGCTGTTAACAGTTATAATGGTGAGTATATGGCTCAGTATACATGGGCAGAGTTTACAGTCGGATATCTTGAAAGAAAGATGCATTGATCTGATAAGGAGGAGAAGTTTATGAATATTGATCTTAAAGGAAAACGTGTTCTTCTGGTTGAAGACAACAAATTAAGCAGGGAATCAACAAAAGAAGTTCTTGAATACAGCGGCATTTTAGTAGAAGAAGCAGAAAACGGTGTTGTTGCCGTAGAAAAGATTTCAAATTCAAAACCTGGATATTATAACTTTGTCCTTATGGATATTTATATGCCTAAAAAAGACGGCTATGAAACTACAAAAGAAATAAGGGCTCTTGCAAATAAAGACCTTGCAAAAATTCCAATCATTGCAATGACGGTTGCAGATAAAATCGAAGATAAATCAAAATCTCTTGAGTCAGGAATGAATGCTCATCTTACTAAACCGGTAAGACTTGAAAATCTTCTTGAAACAATCAGTGATATGCTTCAGTCATTTGATGATCTCGAATCATTGATGACAGACCTGCTGTCATGAGTCTGCAAAAGGAGAATGCTTTATGACAATAAGAGAATGTTACGCACTGTTTGACGGTGATATAAATGATGTCTTATCAAGATTAATAGATGACGCCCGTGTAGAAAAATTTTCACTCAGATTTCTTGACGTAACGGAATATAATGAGCTTATAGATGCTATGGCTAAGCAGGACTGGAACAATGCCTTTCTTGCAGCACATACACTAAAAGGCGTTTCGCTTAACCTTGGATTTTCACGTCTTGCAAAAATTGATGCTGAACTTACAGAAGTTCTTCGTCCAAGACAGGTTGATGATGTTGCTCATGCAAACCAGCTTCTTGAACAGGTAACTGTTGAGTACAATAAAGTCTGTGATGCATTAAGGGCTTTTATCGCAGCCAAATAATCAGTTTATTAATTTAAATCCTGCTTCCTCAATAGCCCTGGATATTTTTTCTTCAGGAATATCCTTTGTGTATTTTATTAATGCTTCTCCTGTATTGTGATCAGCAGAAGCTTCTTTTATTCCGTGAATGTTTTCAAGTGCTTTCTTTACTGAAGCTTCACAGTGTTCACACTTCATTCCTTCGATTTTGATTGTCTTTTCCTTTAATTCACTGGCATCTGTTTTTCCACTTATTGTGTTAAGTGTTTTAATTGTCTTGTCATGCCTTGTGCTTGTTATGTTCATTAAGTTGATTCTTAAAGCATTCATTACTACGCAGAAACTTGAAAGGCTCATTGCAGCTGCACTTAATACAGGGCTTACGGTAATGCCGAACGGTTTGTAGAAGACGCCCGCTGCCAGTGGAATGAGCAGTACATTGTAGAAAAATGCCCAGAAAAGATTTTCCTTGATTACGCGTACTGTAGCGCGGCTTAACCTTATTGCTGCACATACATCCATGAGCGAATTGTTCATAAGGATAATGTCTGCGGAATTAAGTGCAACATCAGTACCGGCACCTATTGCCATTCCAATGTCACTGCATGCAAGGGACGGAGCATCGTTGATTCCGTCACCAACCATGATTGTCTTTCCATCGTGCTTTATTTCCATTACAGCCTGTTCTTTTCCTTTTGGAAGAACACCGGCTATAACTTCCTTAATACCGGCTTTGTCTGCAGTATATTGTGAAGTTACCTTGTTGTCTCCGGTAAGCATTATTATCCTCATGCCCATCTGTGTAAGCTGTTTTACTGCTTCTGCCGAATCATCCTTAAGTTCGTCAGAAAGAGCTATGATGCCAAGACATTTTTTGTTTTTTGTAATGAATATAGGTGTCTTTCCTTCAGCCGAAATTTTTTCTGCAGTAGAAAGAATTTCAGAAGGAAGCTTTGTCTGTGCATAAATGAAAATAAGGTTTCCGGCACAAAGATAGTCTCCGTTTTCCAAAGCAAATAGACCGTTGCCTGCAGTTTCCTTAAAGCCATTTACCCTCTTAGGCTTAAGGCCAGCTTCTACTGCTTTTGCTGAAATGGCTTTTGCCAAAGGATGCTTGCTGCGATTCTCAATGTTGTATGCAGTCTGAAGAAGTTCCTTTTCTGTAGTGTGTCCGTCAAGCGGAATTATATCTGTAACAACAGGTTTTCCCTTTGTAATTGTACCTGTCTTGTCAAGGATTACGATTGTCGCTTTGCCTGTTTCCTCAAGACATTCTGCAGTCTTGAAAAGAATGCCTTTTTTTGCACCAGCACCGTTACCAACCATAATGGCAACTGGAGTGGCAAGTCCTAATGCACAAGGGCAGCTTATTACAAGTACTGCAATTCCTCTTGTTAATGCAAATGCAATGTTTGTGTCGTAGCAGAACCATACTGCGGCAGTAGTCAGTGCAATAAGAATGATTGCCGGTACAAAGAAACGCGAAACCTTATCTGCAGTCTGCGCAATAGGAGCCTTTGCAGAAGAAGCTTCCGTAACCATTTTGATAATCTGCGAAAGGGAAGTATCTTTTCCAACGCGAGTTGCCTTGCATTTAATGTATCCTGAAAGATTGATTGTTGCCTGGAAAACTTCTGCTTTAGCTGTCTTGTCTACAGGAATGTATTCTCCGGTAAACATGCTTTCATCAATTGAAGCATCTCCTTCAAGAATAATTCCGTCTGCAGGAATCTTATCTCCTGTCTTTACAATGAATATGTCATCAACCTTTATCTGTTCTACAGGAACTGTAATTTCATTTCCGTCTTTTAAAACAGTTGCTGTTTCCGGCTTAAGGTTCAGAAGTGAACGGATTGCGTCTGTAGTTTTCCCTTTAGAATAAGATTCGAGCGTCTTGCCGATTGTAATAAGAGTTACAATCATTGCAGAACTGCCAAAATAAAGCGTACTGTCAGGAACATCAATCTTTATGAAATACTGCAGCACAAGGATTATTATGCTGTAAATATATGAAATGCCTGATCCAAGGGCTACAAGCGAATCCATGTTAGGCGTAAAGTGAAACAATGCCTTATTGCCGCTTTTGAAGAACTGCCTGTTGATGTATAAAATTACAGTACACAGAACAAACTGGATTACAGGAACAGCCGTTTCCGGTAATGAAAATAATTTTTTTCCGAATGTAAAGAATAAAAGTATAATCAGAAATACAGCAGAAAGAACAAGACGCTTAACAAGCTGAGGTGTAGTTTTATCCTTGAACAGTTCATCCTGCATTGATGCAGTTCCTGTTTCATTGTCTTCTATAAATTCAACAGCTCCATAGCCAGCCTTTTCTACTGCTTTGATTACATCTTCAGAAGAAAATTTTCCTTCTGTCGTCATAGAATTTGTCAAAAGGTTTACGGAAACCTTCTTTACTCCGTGAACTTTAGAGACGGCTTTTTCAACTTTAGCGCTGCATGATGCACAACTCATGCCTGATACAATAAATTTCGCAATTGCCATATATTAATTATAATCTATTTATTTTGACATTTAAAGAGTGAACATTTACAATATAATTTATGGACGAGTTAAACGCAAATGATACTTTTTACGGACTAGTTTCCGGTATGGCCCAGGAAGAACGTCTTGAGCTTCTCAGAAAAATGCAGAAAAAAGGTTCCGGGTCGAGTCATCTGCTTGAAAACAGGGAATTTGATGAAAAGGATGAAAGTCAGCTTGATTTGGCTGCAAGAATCAGCAATGAATCCCTGTTTTACAGACTTTATCTTTGGATTCGTTCACTATTTGCTTCTGATGACATTCAAACTGTTTACAATGATGATTTAATTTCCCGAATAGCCAGAAATGTTGAAACAAAATATCCGGGGCTTATCAATTACAAGCATGAATACCTTACGGCTGACTTTTATCAGAAACTCAGGAATGTAAGGGAAGCAGTTCATCTTTTTAACGAATATATTTCTGCTTACGAAAAAAATCAGGGCGCATTTTATGTCCTGCTCAGTTCAATCCTCATGCCGGAAGTAGGCGAGGCTATGGAAAAAGACGTAAATCCGTATTCCTATTCAGTTAACAAGGAATTTTCCGTAGAAATGCGAAACACTCTTCTTCGAAAGATGGACGGTGTGATTCAGAAAATATCTGCAAACAAGAAAGCAGAAATGTATGCATGTATAAGAAGCGTTGAATGGCTTCGTGCACTGACAAAACTCCCGTATGAAAATTTCATTTCGCGCTTTACGGCTGTTCTTGACAACATAATGACTTGTTCCTTCAATCAGGCAGATGCTCTGGTAGAAAGTTTTTCAAAGGTTCTGTGTACTGGAAGCGTTATTCCTGACGAAGTTCTTGAAACCCTTTATCTGTTTCATTCAAAGCAATATTACACAAGCGGTAATTCTGAAGAAAAGGAATCTTCTGCAACTATCTTCATGGAAAAGGCTGCTGTTTCGCTTTCTGTTGTAAGCGACTTTATTACTTCTGTTCCAATGCGTGCAATTACGCGTGTTGTTTCCAGAAATGCTGTATATATGCCTGGAGAATTTACAGGTGGTGAAGACTGGTTCATGAAATATAAAGCTGAATGGAAACGGCTGTTTGATTTAAAATGGGAAATGTGGGTTCTTGAATGCAAGAAGGAAATTGTACGCAATGACCTTACGAGTTATTTTGACATAAATGAATTTCCTCTGTTTCCAAAAAGACCGTGGGCTCAGATCTGGGGTGGTATTCCTTATGAGCATGAACTTACGCTTGGATTCATCTTCTATTTCATGAAGGAAAAGTACGCAAAATATCTTGGCCTTATAAAAATAATTGCTGTTGAAGGAGACTTTTCTTCAAAAGACAATAAGAACGAATTCAATGAAGCTTCTGCAAGATTCGCAGAAGTAAACAAGAGTCTTGATGAACTTACCATAAGGCTTAACGAAAAAGGTTCGATCGGCAGTGAATTTGAAAAGATAAAGGCTCAGACAATCAGAAGTAAAGGTGATGAAGATAAAATAAATGCAATGATGAGGGAACTTGCAGATTTTGCAAAGGATCTTATCAATATGTTCGGTAGTGCAAGCCGAAATATGCTGAGGGTAATGCGCGGTATTCTTGGCGAAGAAGCTGATACTCATTTTGCAAGCCTTACTAACTTTTCTACACTCGGTGGTGCTGAAAATGAAAAATTCAGGAATGATCTTGAAGACGCAAAGAGCTTTATTTCTCACGCACTTGATTTGCTTAAACAGCTTGAACCTTTGGATAAACCGATAATTATAAAATAAGCGTAAACAGATGAAGAAAGAAACAGATTACTTTACAGAAAAATTTTATTCAGGTCCGCTAAGAATTGATTCTCCTGACTGGGGAATGACTTTTAAAAGCGCAGGCAGCATGAGGTTCCGCTGGAATGAAACTAACGGTAACCGCAATGCCTTTCTTGCAAGAATTGCTCAGGGCAGGCAGATTGCTGCAGTTCAGCTTATTCATTCCAAAATTGTTTACGCAATTGATGACGCAGAAGAAGTCAACGGTCTGGAAGGTGACGGAATAATTACTACTAACCCGAAGATTATGCCTGTAGTAACTGTTGCTGACTGTATGCCGATTTATATTTACGAAAAAAACAAAGGCGTATTCGGTGTACTTCATTCTGGCTGGAAGGGTACCGGTATTGTAAAAGCAGCAATTGAAAAAGCAGAAAAAGTTTACGGTGCAAGAAGGGAAGATTTCTTTGTTGTAATGGGGCCGCATATCCACGACTGCTGCTACACTGTTGACGAAGAACGTGCGCAGTAATTCCGCGTTAACTTTACGCCGGAATGCGTTACCCCCGTTAAGGAAAACAATCAGATTATTTACGCTGGAAACACTACTCTTGGGCAGCCTGTTGCAGTTCAGAAAGAAAAGGACAACTGCCGCAAATACAGGCTTTCTCTTGTTAAGGCTAATCTTGCT
>JAZUKU010000059.1:0-6120 GCA_045643485.1 Treponema sp.
AGATGCATTTCTTTCAAGAATTGCTCAAGGCAGGCAGATTGCTGCAGTTCAGCTTATTCATTCCAAAATTGTTTACGCAATTGATGACGCAGAAGAAGTCAACGGTCTGGAAGGTGACGGAATTATTACCACTAACCCAAAGATTATGCCTGTAGTAACTGTTGCTGACTGTATGCCGGTTTATATTTACGAAAAAAACAAAGGCGTATTCGGTGTGCTTCATTCTGGCTGGAAGGGAACCGGTATTGTAAAAGCAGCAATTGAAAAAGCAGAAAAAGTTTACGGTGCAAGAAGAGAAGATTTCTTTGTTGTAATGGGGCCGCATATCCACGACTGCTGCTACACTGTTGACGAAGAACGTGCTCAGTATTTCCGTGTTAACTTTACGCCGGAATGCGTTACTCCAGTTAAGGAAAACAATCAGATCATCTACGCAGGAAACACTTCTCTTGGTCAGCCAGTTGCAGTTCAGAAAGAAAATGACAGTTCACGCAAATACAGGCTTTCTCTTGTTAAGGCAAACCTTGCTGTCCTTAGGGAAATGGGTGTTCCTGAAGATCATATTGTGGCGGTTAAGGACTGTACGTGCTGCAATCCGCAATACGGCTCGTTCAGACGGGAAACGCTTGGACTTCCTTCTGATATGCCGCTTGAAGAAAAGACTAAACTCTTTACGCCACAGGCTGCATTCATCAAATTTTAGCGTATATTTATAAAAGATATTGTCTAATTTTCGTAAAAATTGTATATTTATGCATATTTATTCTCATATCATTTTTAGATATAAATAGAGGTTTTTTTATGGCTAAGAAGGACAAAGTTATTTTAGCTTATTCAGGTGGACTTGATACTACTGTTATCATTCCATGGCTCAAGGAAAATTACGATTACGATGTAATTGCAGTTTGTATTGATGTTGGTCAGGGAGATGACTGGCCTGTAATTAAAGCACGTGCACTTAAGACAGGTGCTTCTGCATGTTACGTTGTTGATGCCCGTCAGGAATATATTGAAGAATATATCTGGCCTGCAGTTAAGGCTAATGCTGTTTACGAAGATGAATATCTTCTTGGTACTTCTACTGCCCGCCCTCTTATTGGAAAGATTCTTGTTGAATATGCTCGTCAGGAAAAAGCTGTTGCTATCTGCCACGGTGCTACAGGTAAGGGAAATGACCAGGTACGTTTTGAACTTGCAATAAAGGCATTTGCTCCGGACTTACGCGTAATTGCTGCATGGCGTGATGACAAATGGAATATGGACAGCCGTGATGCAGAAATCAAATTCCTTAAGGACCGCGGTCTTGAAGTTCCTATGAAGAAGGATCAGTCTTATTCTCGCGATGAAAACATCTGGCACATCAGCCACGAAGGTCTTGAACTTGAAAAGACAGAAAATGAACCGCACTACAAGCACATGCTCAAGAACACTGTTGTTCCTGAAAAAGCAGGCAAGGGTGAATATGTAACAATCAACTTTGAAAAAGGTGTTCCAGTTGGTCTTAACGATGAAAAGATGGACGGTCTTACACTTTTGACAAAGCTTAACGAAATTGGCGGAAGAAACGGTATTGGTCTTGTAGACATCTGTGAAAACCGCTGCGTTGGTATGAAGAGCCGCGGTGTTTACGAAACTCCAGGTGGAGCAATCCTTTACTTTGCTCACAGAATGATGGATCACCTCTGCTTAGACAGGGAAACATATCACTTTAAGCAGCAGCTTTCTTTGCGTGTTGGCGAACTCATTTATGACGGAAAAGTATATACAACACTTTACGATTCATGTATGGCATTTGTTGACAAGGCAGAAGAAAACGTTACCGGCTGGGCAAGAGTAAAACTTTGCAAGGGTCTTATTACTGGTGCCGGAAGTTCTTCTCCATACAGTCTTTACAATGAAAGCATTGCTTCATTTACAACTGGTGAACTTTACAACCACAAGGACGCTCAGGGCTTCATTACTTTGTTTGGTCTTCCACTCAAGGTTCGCGCTATGATGGAACAGAAGGTTGGCAAGGGTCAGGCTGTTGTTAATTCTAAGAAGCTTAAGAAGAGACCTACTGAGTAATTCAGTTGTTCTTATTTGATTTTGCTGGCTTACAGCAGATAGGGCAGGATGCGGTTTAACTGTGTCCTGCTTTTTTTTTGGTGGATGATTTTTGTGGTATAATCAGTAAATGCTAAGCGTATAATCCTGAGGAGAACATTATGGAAGTAATAAAAATTGATGAAAAGACATACCGCATTGAAGATGGTTTTGTGCGTTTCTTTCTGCTTGAGGGAACAAAAAAAGCTTTGCTCATAGATACGGGCATGACGACTGTAAATGCTAAGGAAATTGCCTGTTCAATAACAAAACTTCCTGTTGAACTTCTTAACACTCACGCAGACCCTGACCATGTTGGCGGAAACAAAGGCTTTGAATGTTTTTACATGAATGCTGCTGAAGAAGAAAATTTCAGGCGTAACGGAAACGATTATGGAAAGATAATTCCGGTAACTGAAAATACTGTCATTGATCTTGGGGACAGACCCCTTAAGATAATTGATGTTCCGGGACACACTCCGGGAAGCATAGCTGTTCTTGATGTGAATAACCGCGTGCTCATTGGCGGAGATTCAGTGCAGGACGGTGACATTTACATGTTTGGAAAAATGCGCAACATAAATAATTACATTCTGAGCATGAAGCATCTTCTGGAATATGAAAATGAATTTGATACGGTTTATCCTTCTCACGGAACATTTCCTGTTGGCAAAGAACTGATTGGAAAACTTATTTGCGGGGCAGAAGAAATTGCAGCCGGTAAAGCAAAAGGTTCAATAAAGGATATGTTTGGCAACAAAGTGATGCTTTACAGATTCGATTTTGCGGGATTCCTGTGTGATGTAAAGTAGTAATTTTTTCTTGCTGGTGGATTACTGGTGTAATGAAAGTCTGCTTAAATTTCCTTATTTCCTGTTGAGCTGAATCTCCATGCCTTTTTCCGGAGCAAAAATCGAAAGGACATCATCCTTGATCTTAAACGACTCTGCAAACATCAGAACTGCAAAGAAATTGTCTTCATATTCCATTTCTTCTGCTGAGCCCTGAAAACCAGTATTCATCATTCCGTAAGATTTGATTTTATTTCCGTTAACTTCAACGTAAGCATAATAAAGATTCATGCCTGCATCTCCGTTTACCTTGAAGTTATTTTCCTGACACGTAAAATTCATGTTTGAAGGAAGAACGGTAAGCTGTTCGCCGTTAATTGTAAAAGAAACAGTTTCCCAGTTTCCTTCAAGCAGTACTGATTGTGAAGATGATGTTGAAACACATGCAGTAAATGCCATGAGTAATGCTGAAAGTAAGGCAGGTAAAATATATCTTTTCATATGAAATCCTTTTTCAATAATATACGGAATTATACTTTTTAGGCTGCAGATTTGTAAATACAAGCTGGTACTGTAATTTATTTTTAAAAAACATTAAAATAATAATCAGATTTTTCATAAGGAATATTTTATGAACAAAAGAGTAAGCGGCGTTCTGCTGCATATAACAAGTCTTCCGGGAACACCAGGAATTGGTACTTTAGGAAAGGAAGCATATAAATTCGTAGACTGGCTCAAGGAAGCACATCAGTCTCTCTGGCAGATTTTACCTCTTGGTCCGACTGGTTACGGTGATTCTCCTTACGCAAGCTTTTCTACTTTCGCAGGAAATCCTCTTCTTATAGATCTGGACAATCTTGCTGAACGCGGCTGGGCTAAGGCAGAAGACATAATTCCTGCAGATTACATTAAGAGCGAAGGACGCATTGATTACGGCAGTGTCGTATGGTGGAAGATGCCAGTGCTCCGTAAGTGTGCAGATTATTTTGCTTCTTCTGCAACTGAAGAAGACAAGGCTTTGTATGAATCATTCTGTAAAAAAGAAAAATCATGGCTCAACAATTTTGCGTCTTATATGAGCATTAAGGAATTTTATGACAAAAAGGCGCAGGAAGAAAAAGTAGAAGGAACAGCTTCCGTATGGAATAAATACTGGCCAAAAGACCTTGCTGCCTGCAAAAAGACTGCTGTAACAAAATGGAATAAGGAACATGAGCAGAATGTTGAACAGTACAAGATAATACAGTTCTTCTTTGCAGTACAGTGGAGCGAATTAAAAACTTACGCAAACGAAAACGGAATTAAAATAATCGGTGACATTCCGATTTACGTTTCGCTCGACAGTGCAGATACATGGGCTAACCAGAGTCTTTTCCAGATGAATGAAAAAACTCTTGAGCAGAAAGTATGTGCCGGTGTTCCGCCTGATTACTTCTGTGCAACAGGTCAGCTTTGGGGAAATCCGCTTTATGACTGGAAGGCAATGAAGGAAGACGGTTACGCCTGGTGGGTAGAGCGAATCAAGCATATGCTCAGCCTTGTTGATATTGTACGCATTGACCACTTCCGCGGTTTCGAAAGCTATTGGGCTGTTCCGTATGGTGCAGAAAATGCTATTGGCGGTAAATGGTGCAAGGGACCTGGAAAAGAACTGTTCAATGTAATAAAGGAAAATCTTGGTGAACTTCCGATTATTGCAGAAGACCTTGGAATCATTACGGAAAAAGTAACTGAACTCAGAAAGAAGTGCGGCTTCCCTGGAATGAAGATCCTTCAGTTTGCATTCGGCGGTACTGAATATGATGTTGAATCTTCACGCAACGCATACCTTCCGCATAATTTTACAGACACACTGAGCGTAATTTATACTGGTACCCACGACAACGACACAATGATGGGACTTCTTGAATCAGAAAGTGCAGTGTTTAAAAAGAATGTTACTGATTACCTTGGACTTTACGAAAATGTAGACAACGTAACTGTAACTCATGCACTTATCCGCGAAGCATTTAAATCTACTGCAGAAATATGTATCGTTCCGCTGCAGGATGTTTACAATGTAGGCACTGAAGGAAGAATGAATACTCCTGCAGTTGCTGCAGGAAACTGGCAGTGGAGAATGAGTGGCAGTCTTCTTGATAAACGCGGCTGTGAAGAACTCTGCTGGTATTCGAAAATGTATCTTCGTAATGAACAGTATCTGAGTGAAGAGAAAGAAGCCGATGCTTCTTGTGCTGACTGATGAGGACGGATGCAGATTGCGTTAACTGAAGAAGGCGTGCAATTAATATGATTAAGGATTTATTTGATTTATTTTTTACTTTTTTTAAGATAGGTGCAATTACATTTGGCGGCGGTCTTGCCATGCTTCCAATACTTGAGCGTGAACTTGCTGACAAAAGAAAATGGACTACAGGAGAAGAACTTCTTGATTACTACGCAATTGCCCAGTCAACGCCTGGAATTATTGCAGTTAACGTAGCAACATTTGTAGGTTACAAAAGAAGAAAAACATTAGGCGGAATTGTGGCTACAGTCGGTGTAGTAACGCCTTCTCTAATCATAATTACGATTATTGCAAAATTTATTGCTAACTTTGAAGACATAATCTGGGTTCAGAAAGCACTTAAAGGAATCAACGTAGCTGTTGCGGCTCTTCTTACATATTCAGCAATCAACTTTGCAAAGAAGACAATAAAGATTTGGTGGAATGCAATTTTCTATGCGCTTTCGTTCTGTGCAATTTATTTCCTTAAGATAAGCACAGTGTTTGTCGTTCTTACGGCTGCACTCTGTGGAATAATTATGTATTTTGTCCAGAAGAAAAAAACGGGCAGTTTACAGCAAACAGCAGACAGTACTGCCAAACAGTCTGACGGTTCTGCAAAAGGTAAGGAGGAGGCTGAAAAATGAGTTTCTCTCTTTTACAGTTATTCTTCATTTTCTTTTACATAGGTCTTTTTGCAGTAGGTGGTGGATTAGTTGCAGCAACATTCATGCAGCAGATTCTCGTGGAAAAATACGCACTTATTTCAGCAGAAAAATTCTACAGCATGCTCGCGATAAGTGAATCTACTCCGGGACCAATAGGTATTAATCTTGCAACATATATCGGCAATGAGCTTTACGGTATTCCTGGAGCAATAATTGTTACGGCTGGAGAAGTACTTCCTTCGCTGATTGTAATTCTGCTGATTGCAAAATTCTTTTCTGACTATTCAAAGAAGCCTGTAATACAGTGTGT
>JAZUKU010000060.1:0-24085 GCA_045643485.1 Treponema sp.
ATTGATGAAATCGATAAGATTGCAGTACACGGAGGAGAAAGCCGCGGTCAGGACGTAAGCCGTGAAGGCGTACAGCGTGACATTCTTCCAATCGTAGAAGGCAGCAACGTAAATACAAAGTGGGGCGTAATCAACACGACACACATACTGTTCATTGGAGCAGGAGCATTTTCAGTTGCAGCACCAAGCGACCTTATTCCTGAACTGCAGGGCCGTTTCCCGTTGCGCGTAGAACTTGAATCGCTCAACAAGGACGACTTCAAGCGCATCCTTACGGAACCAAAAAATGCACTCGTAAAGCAGTACGAAGCATTGCTTTCAACAGAAGGCGTTACGTTGAAGTTCGAAGACAGTGCAATAGAAAAAATGGCATTCCTTGCAGAAGACGTAAATTCCCGTGCAGAAAACATTGGAGCCAGAAGACTTCACACAATAATGGAAAGCGTACTTGAAGAAATAAGCTTTAATGCAGATGAGCACAAGGGCGAGACAATAACAATTACCGAAGATTACGTAAGCGAAAGACTGAAGGGCATAGTTCAGGACCAGGACCTTCAGCGTTATATCCTTTAGTAGGGAATACTGCAGGAACTACAGTTGTGACTTATATCCTAATGAAGCTGTAATGGCACCAAAACCTTTGTCTGCAATTCCAAGCGCATTTACCGAAATTGTACCCTTAAGGGTTCCGTTCATGATTGGTAAAGCTGCATAAGGTGTCAGGTAAAGATTTTTCTGCCATTCAAGGAATGTATTTGGATTTTTGAATAAATCAATGGCATCCATAAAGTTCTTTCCCTTAAGGGAGAATGTCGTAAGCATTCCAAAAGTAAAGTTAATTCCCTGTATTGCAAAATGATCATTGTAGATGTTGAAATTAACTCCAAGTGTATCATGAAGGAAAAGCATGTCATCTATACAGTTCTGCGGAATGCTGTAAATTGAGAAATTGAAAGAAAAGTACTGTGTGACGAACCTTGGTTCAAGGAGAAGGTACATGTCATCAGAAAAAATGGAGAATTTCTTCTGAGCCTGAGGATCGTAGTTAAGTCCGGAAAAACCAGCCTGAAGGAAAAGACTTGCCCTGTTTCTGTTACCCCAGAGCATTGTGAGTCCGGAATGAAGTGTAAGAGTCCTTACTACAAGAATTGCGTCTGTTCCTGTTTCAGCAATTTCCTTTTCAATAGGGAATGCTGCTCCTGTTGAAAAATCAAGTGTAAAGCTTGTAAAACCGCATGCAAAACGTAAATCTGTATTTATGAATTTCTGCTGAATCTTTTCATTTTCGTTTTCGTATACATATACCCCTAATGCCAGTGGTTTTTCAAAATGTACTACATAAGAACCGCCCAGTCCGTAAAATGGATATACAGCTGAATTGCAAAGGCCGTTAAAGCTTTCTGTTGCAGAAGAAGTAATTGGCTGTATACCGAACTGTCTGCGTAAAAATACGTCTGAGCCTATCGGTTCGTAATTTCCAATGAATCCGCTTAAAAAGTGAGAAGAGGAACTTGCTGTCTGGTGCCATGTAAATGAAAGTTCGTTAATCTTGAAAACTGCGTTTGTATCCTTAAAAAGGCCTGTCTTGAAGATGTTGTCAGTTTTTACCGAAAGTTCGCTTCTTGCAAACACTTTTCCGTTAAAATCAAACTGTCCTGCAAAGAATATCTTATTGTCGAGTTCCGGCTTGAATGCCTTTGTTTCTGAATTATTGCTGAAATTTTCAAGAATACCTGCATATCCGCTGAAAAACGGCAATTCTGCTGCTGCTGACGTAAAAACAATAATAAAGGCAGCAAAAACAGTACAAATTATTCTTTTCATACAAATCCTCCAAAAGGAAACAGTTTCCCGCTTATTTATCGGCATAAAACTCCATTTCCTTTAATTTACCTTTCATTTATAAGCATAAAGTACATTTTTGCAAAATAAAAGTACCTTGCAGTAAAAAAACAAAAAAATACCTTTCGAAGCCAGTTAAGATTATATTAATCAAAATTAAGAAATTAGAGATTTTTTTCTTGACTTATAGTAACTTTAGGCTAAAATAGTAATTATGAGTGATTATCTTGACGCAAATAATGAAGAACTCCTTAGGGACTTCTTCTCTGAAGCTGAACAGCAAGTCGAGACTCTGGAGAGTAATATCTTGGTTATCGAAAATGATCCGTCGAATCATGACGCTATCGATGAGATCTTTCGAGCCGCACATACACTCAAAGGTGGCTCCGCTACAGTTGAAATGACAGAACTTGCAACATTCTGTCATGATGTAGAAGATTTGCTTGATGCTATTCGTAGTGGAACCGTCGCAGTTAGTGAACCTATAGTTGATGTTTTGTTAACATCGATTGATACTATAAAGGCTATGCTGGATGCGCGTAATAACGGTTCAGTATACGAAGAAGACTATTCTTCTATCGTAGAAAAGATTAAGTCGTTTATTCCTGAAAAGGCTGCAAAAAAGCGTTCTGCACCGCCTAAACAGGATTCTCTTCTTACGACTAAAAAAGAAGAACCGGCTCCAAAAGCACAGCCGGCAGCTCCTGCTGCACCAGCCGCAGCTGCAAGCCAGATGCCTCCTTTGCCAAAACTTTCTGAAGATGAGCTTATTGAACTTGTTCAGGCTTGTCCGGAAGGAACGACATTATGGTCTGTCAATGTAATTTTTGACGAATCAAACTTAATGAACAGTGTAGGCGGTATTCAGGTATTTGCTGCTCTTAAGGCTCACGGAAGTGTTCTTAAAACTGTTCCTGATTTTGATGAACTTTATGAAGATGAATTCCATGAACAGGTTGTTTATTACATTGCTACATCAGAAGGCCAGGATGAACTTGAAGATGCTTCGTTCCTTAACGACGTTACTTTAGGTACTGATGCAAGACCTGTAGAAGATCCTGAATCAGCTCCAAAGGAACAGCCTGTACAGGCCGCACCTGTAAAAGAAGAAGCTCCTGTTCAGGAAGAAGTTGCAGAAGAAAATCCTGCTGAAGAAAAACCTGATGCTGCAACAACAGCAAACATTCAGAAAGCAAAGAAGTCTCTTCCTGCTACTGGAAAGCCAGTTAATCAGAGCGGTTCAATTCTTCGCGTAGACTCAAAACGTATTGATTATCTTCTTAATCTTGTCAGTGAAACTGTTATCACAAAAGCTGCATTCAACCAGATTGGTTTACAGATGGGTGATATGCAGGTTTCTCTCCAGAACATAGACAGCATTTACAAAGACAAGATGCACCGTATGTTTGAAGATCTTCACAAGTCTCTTGAGCTCGTTCAGAAAGGTGCAAATCCAAAAGATGTACGTTCAAAGTTCATGGAAGAATATTCAGATCTTTCTATGTGCTTTGACGATTTCTCAAACGACTTCAAGAACATCGCAAGCCGCTACCGTTCTTCAACACAGAACCTGGGACGCATTGCAAGCGAACTTCAGGAAGGCGTAATGAAAATCCGTATGGTTCAGATCAGCCAGATTTTCAGCCGTTTTCCTCGTGTTGTTCGTGACTTGAGCCGTGACCTTAACCGTAAGGTAAACCTTGTAATTGAAGGTGAAGATACAGAACTTGATAAAGCAGTTGTTGAAGATCTTCTTGATCCAATCATGCACTGTGTAAGAAACTCTGTTGATCATGGTATTGAACCTCCGGAACAGCGTATTGCAGCCGGTAAACCTGAAGAAGGTACATTGCTGCTCAAGGCTTCAAATGAAGGCAATATGATTATCATCGATATCGTTGATGATGGTGCCGGAATTGACGTTAATGCTGTTCGTGAAAAGGCAATTAAGAAAGGTCTCATTCACCCGAGCAAAATACTTACTGACCAGGAAGCATACAACCTTATCTTCTTACCGGGCTTCTCTACAAGCGATAAGATTACAAATGTTTCCGGACGTGGTGTAGGCCTCGATGTTGTTAAGACAATGATTGAAAAGCTTAACGGTACAGTAGGCGTTACAAGTGAACCTGGCAAAGGTACAAAATTCAGTATTCGTCTTCCACTTACAATGGCTATCATTCAGGGGCTTCTTGTACGTGTCGGCAAAGAAGTTTACTCAATTCCTATTGCTAACGTTATTGAAAGTCAGCGCATTAAGAATGAAGAAGTCAACACAATTGACAACTATGAAGTTCTTAATGTACGTAACGAAGTAATTTCAATTCTTCGTTTAAGCAGACTGTTCAATATAAAAAATACAGTCGAAAGCGATTACAGTTTCATTGTAATTGTAGGTTCTCAGGAAAAGAAAATCGGTGTTATGGTTGATGCACTCATCGGTGAAGAAGATGTTGTAATCAAACCTCTGCACGACCAGTTTACTTCTTCTCCAGGAATCGCAGGAGCTTCTATTCTTGGTGACGGTTCGGTTTCACTCATTATAGATGTAAGTCAGTTGCTTGAACTTGGCGTAAAGCAGGAAATTACTGCACAGAAGTCACGCGAAGCAGCAGCAATTTATGCAGCACAGAGGAGTAACTAATATGGAAGCACAGGAAAACTTGCAAGTATCACAGTTAACCGCTGAAGATGATGAATTATACGGACTTACAGAAGAAGAAATCGAACAGCGCAAAAAGGAAAAGGCTTCTTTTGTTGACTATAAGATGGTAACTTTTTCACTTGCCGGAAAAGATTATGCAGTAGACATTATGAGTGTTAAGGAAATAGCAAAGGCTGGTTTCTTTACATATGTTCCTAACACACTTCCATTTGTTTTAGGTGTATATAATCTCCGTGGTGAAATTATTCCTATCGTTGATTTACGTCTTTTCTTTAACATTGATATTCCGGAACGCAAGGATAATGAAATTGAAAACATGCTTATCCTTCGCGTAGGAGAACAGCTTTTTGGTGTTGTAGTAGACGCAATCGATAAGGTTGTAGGTATTCAGAAGAGTACAATTCAGCCTCCACATCCATTGTTTGGTGACATCAACATTAAATATATCTACGGTGTTGTAGAAGCAAACAGACGCCTTTACATTCTTCTTGACATTGACCGCATCTTTGGTCAGAGAAATGCAGAAGAAGAAAAGGAACTTATGCGTCAGGTTCAGTCTCAGGTTCATGATCCAAGTGAATCTGCAGAAGCTGCCGGTGCTGATACGGAAAAAGCTGTAGATGAAAAGTCGGCTGCAGCAGATGTTGATTTCAACTTTGTTGTTGATACACTTGTTAATCTGGCCAAATTTACAGTAAATGAAACTACTCAGAGATGGGTCGGAAACCGCTATGGTGACTGGTGTATGGAAAGAGGCAAGGACAGAATACAGCTTCAGAATCAGGATGATGCTGCAGAATTCCTTAAGCCGTTCTATTCACCATGTACAGGCGGATGGTGGACAAAACAGTATGCAGATTCAGTATTAAAAGCTTTGCCTGAAAACGAAGCAAAAAATATTGTTGTATGGAATCCGGGTTGTGGAAAAGGTTATGAATCTTATTCACTTGCCTGTGTATTAAAGAAAAAATATCCTGAAGCAAGAATCAGGATATACGCACATGATATTGACCTTCTGAGCGTTTCCAATGCACCGTTAATGACAATAAGTGCAGAGGCAGCAGGAGACTGGTACAGCCCATATGTGACAAAAACTGTAAGCGGAGAATATACGTTTACAAAAGAAATTAAAGATATGGTAATGTTCGAGTATCATGACTGTGTAAATACAAATGCATTACCTCCACTGGATTTAATCGTAGCCCGTGATTTAATTGCATTTATGCCGAATGATTCACAAAAGAGAATTGTTGCAGACTTTGATGAAAAACTCAAAGGTAACGGAATGATTATTCTTGGTGAAAATGAAGAACCAACCGTTAACGGCTGGTCTCGCAGACTCGCAGGTACGTTACCTGTATATACTAAGTAACTTATTTACAAGGGGGATTTTTTATGAGAGTCGAGTACATTAACCCGTTTGTAGAAACCTCATATAGGGTTTTGAAGGAAGTTTTGGGTGGTGCTGATGTTAAGAGAGGTGATTTATATCTTAAATCAACTGCAATGCCTGTAATGGGTGTTGCTGCTCTTGTTGGTCTTGCTGGAGATGTAGAAGGTCGTGTTTTGTTTGATATGACATTTGAAACAGCTCTTAAAATTGCATCTAAAATGAACGAAGAAGAATTACCTTCATTTGATGATCTTGCAAAGGCAACTATCAGTGAACTTGCAAACCTTATTACAGCTCAGGCTGTAACAAAACTCCACGAACTTGGTTTTAAGTTTGACCTTACACCACCGGCTTTGTTTGCAGGTGAAAAGATGGAAATTGCAGCATTAAGCGGTTCAGAAGAGAACGTAGAAGCTCTTATTGTTCCACTTATTACTGAATATGGTAAAATAGAAGTAAATGTCGCTATTCGCGAACGTATGTAGTAAGAGGTAATAGAAATGAAAACTAAACAGGATTTTCCAACAATCAATGAACATGCACCAGAAGGACTTAAAATTGACGGTTCAAAATTCCGTGTTCTCATCGTAGATGATTCTATGTTCGTTGCAAAACAGTTAGGTCAGATTCTTTCAAGTGAAGGATATGAAATTGCTGCTACTGCCGGAGACGGAAAAGAAGGTGTAGACAAGTATAAGGAACTTTTCCCGAATATTGATCTTGTTACAATGGATATTACTATGCCTCGTATGGATGGTATTACAGCCCTTGAACAGATTATGGCATTCGATAAGAACGCAAGAGTCGTAATGGTAAGTGCTTTGGGAAAAGAAGAACTTGTAAAGAAGTCATTGCTTGACGGTGCTAAAAACTATATCGTTAAGCCTCTTGACCGCAAGAAGGTTCTTGACCGCATTGGAGCATCACTTAAATAGCATAAATACGAAATCGCCTGTATGATTCGTCATGCAGGAGTGAGATTCGTTATTTATATAGAATATACCAGTAGTTCTTTGCCTTTTATGGCATTGATGCTGGTATTTTTTTTGCCCTTTTAAAGTTACTGAAAAAATCTCTTGTAACAAGAGTCTGTTTGTGGTAAAAATTTTTATAGAAAACAATAAGATATCGCACGGAGTTTTTTATGGATTACGAAACATTGGATATGCCTCAGAAAGGTGATACTGTAGTAGTAGGAATGTCTGGCGGAGTAGATTCAACATTAACAGCCCTTCTTCTAAAACAGAAAGGCTGCCGTGTAATTGGTGCAACAATGTCCTTGTGGGACGGAAAGATTCCGCTTGTAAATTCAGATAAGCCTCTTAAGGAATCATGTTACGGTCCAAACGAAAAGAAGAATATTTCTGAATGTATAAAATTTTGCGAAGAGCAGGGTATTGAATATAAAGTAATTGACGTACAGAAGGAATATGCAGAAAAGGTCCTTGAATATTTTAAAAGCGAATACCGTTCTGGAAGAACACCTAATCCTTGTGTAAGATGCAATGCAACAGTAAAGTTCGGAGCATTTCTTGAAGGAATAAAAGCAAGCGGCATTGAATATGATTATTTCTGTACAGGCCATTACGCAAAGATTGTTCGCCCTGCAGAAGGCCTGTTTGGTACTGACAGTCGCCCGTGTATGGTAGCAGGTGCCCTCGATGTTACAAAAGACCAGACATATTTCTTAAACCGCATACCGTCAGATGTTCTTGAAAAAGTACGGTTCCCGTTGGCTGCGATGAAAAAAGCTGATGTTTTTAAACTTGCAAATGAATTTGGACTTGCAGCTGCTGCCCGTAAGGAAAGCCAGGATTTTCTTGGCGAAGAATATTTTGACTTAATTTTTTCAGACAAGCCTTCAGTTCCCGGAGACATTATTGATCTTGACGGACACGTTCTTGGTAAGCACCGCGGCATTGAGCATTACACAATCGGTCAGCGGAGGGGACTTGGCGTTGCAGTAAGCTATCCTGTTTACGTTCAGTCAATTGACGCTAAGAACAATGTTGTAGTCCTTGCACCGAATGATGCATTGAATTCAGAGGGACTTATTGCAGATAACTTTGTGTGGCCGGGAAATGTTGAACCTGTTGAGCCGTTCGAAACAATGGTTAAGATAAGGCTTGCGAGCAGACCGGTAAAGGCTTTGGTACAGAAGTATGTTCCTCAGGAAGGCGAACAGTTTACGGGTCAGCCGTATATCGTTAAGTTTGCAGAACCGCAGAGGGCTGTTGCTCCGGGACAGTCTGCTGTTTTCTATAACGACGGAGTTATTACCGGAGGCGGCTACATAGTACGCTCTTGCTAGACGAAACGGGGATGGTGGGGTATAATATAATGTATGGGTGGAAAAACAATTAAGAAGCCTGCAGTATCGGGGAAAAAGGCTGCGGGTGGAAGCAGTGTGTCTAAGTCTAAGACAGCTGCTAAAAAATCAACTGTAAAAGAAACTAAAGCTTCCTCAAAAACTGTAAAGGCATCTGCTGCTAAATCTTCTTTAGCAAAGGCATCTTCTGCAAAACAGACTGCCGCTAAAACTGCTTCTGCTAAACCAGCCGCTGCAAAAACAACTGCAGCTGCACCTGCTCAACCGGCAAAGAAAAGAACTGCGGTTTATGATGAAAGCCAGGTAAAGCATCTTGATGCGCTTGAGCATATCCGTTTAAGAAGTGGTATGTATATTGGCCGCCTTGGAGACGGTTCAAATCAGAATGACGGTATCTACATTCTTTTGAAAGAAGTCATTGATAACGCAATCGATGAATACATAATGGGCTTTGGTAAAAGAATTGATATTGAAATAAAGGATAAACGCGTAAAGGTTCGCGATTACGGACGCGGTATTCCTCTTGGAAAAGTTGTTGAATGTGTAAGCGAAATAAACACCGGTGCCAAATACAATGACGATGTATTCCAGTTTTCAGTCGGTATGAACGGTGTAGGTACAAAAGCCGTTAACGCACTTTCTTCTTACTTCCGCGTAGTTTCAATCCGCGACGGTCAGTGTACAGAAGCTGTATTTACTCAGGGTAAACTTACATCTCAGAAAACAGGTACACTGAAACAGAAGGCTGCAAACGGTACATATTTTGAATTTGTTCCGGATGAATCTATCTTTGGCAAATACGAATTCAACATGGAATTTGTTGAGCACAGAATCTGGAATTATGCTTACCTTAACAACGGTCTTACACTCCGCTTTAACGGTCAGGATTTCCGCAGTGAAAACGGTCTTCTTGATCTTCTTTCAAAGGAACTTGAAAACGAATGCCTTTATCCTATTGGAAGCTATCAGGGTGAACATTTAAAATTTGCATTTACTCACACAAACTCATACGGTGAAACATATTTTTCTTTTGTTAACGGTCAGTATACTGCAGACGGCGGTACTCACCTTAATGCATTCAAGGAAGGATTTGTTAAGGCTATAAATGAATTCTTCAACACGGCATACAAGACGGAAGACATACGCGAAGGAATTACTGCAGCCGTTCTTGTAAAGGTAAAGGATCCTGTATTTGAAAGCCAGACAAAAAACAAGCTTGGCAATACAGACATCCGTCAGTGGATTGTAAGTGAAGTTCAGTCTGGCCTTGATAACTGGCTGCACCTCAATCCGCAGGCTGCTGCAAAGATAAAGGAAAAGATTGCTGCTAACGAAAAACTCCGTACAGAATTAAGTGCTGTTAAAAAAGAAGCAAAGGAAGCTGCAAAGAAAATCAGCATACGTATTCCTAAACTAAAGGACTGCAAGTACCATGTACAGGATGCAAAGAAAGGTGATGAATCAATGATATTCATTACGGAAGGTGATTCTGCAACCGGTACTATGACTCATTCAAGAGATGCTTCTTTCCAGGCAATATTTTCACTCCGCGGTAAGCCGGAAAATATGTGCGGCAAGAAACAGAGTGAAATCTACAAGAACGATGAACTTTATCAGCTTATGATGGCACTTGGAATTGAAACTGATGTTGAAAATTTAAAGTATTCAAAAATCATTATTGCAACAGATGCTGATAACGACGGTTACCATATCCGCAATCTTGTAATGACATTCTTCCTTGGTTACTTCGAAGAACTTGTTACTTCGGGACGCGTATTCATTCTTGAAACACCGCTGTTCCGCGTAAGGACAAAGAAGGAAAACATTTACTGCTACAGTGAAGAAGAAAGGGACAAGGCTCAGAAAAAACTTGGCAAAGGCTGTGAAACTACACGATTCAAAGGTCTTGGTGAAATCAACCCTGCTGAATTTAAGCAGTTCATTGATCCTGAAACAATGCATCTGACTCCTGTTGAAATCAGTCAGTTAAAGGCAGTACCGCAGCTTCTTCAGTTCTACATGGGTAAGAATACACCTGAACGCCGCAAGTTCATTGAAAAGCATCTTCTTTCTGAAATTGATGCATAAAAAATTATAGGAAACAGTTATGGCTTTTGTTAAAAACTTATTTGATAAAAACTTTCTTGAATATGCAAGCTACGTAATTAAGGACAGGGCAATTCCTGATCTTGAAGACGGACTCAAACCTGTTCAGAGAAGAATCCTTCATACTCTTTTTAAAATCGATGACGGACGCTTCCACAAGGTAGCAGGTGGTGTCGGCGAATGCATGAAGTATCATCCGCACGGAGATGCATCAATTGGCGGGGCTCTTGTCGTTCTTGCAAACAAGGGCATCTTCATAGACAAGCAGGGAAACTTCGGTAACATGTACACTGGTGACCCTGCATCTGCTTCCCGTTACATTGAATGCCGTGTTCATCCGCTTGCAAAGGATTTTCTGTACAATCCAAACATTACACAGTATGTACCAAGTTACGACGGCCGTAATGAAGAACCAGTCGTATTCCGCGCAAAAATTCCTGTAGCTCTTGTAATTGGTGCAGAAGGTATTGCCGTTGGTATGTCTACAAAAATCCTTACTTACAACATTAAGGAAGTTCTTGATGCAGAAATAAAAGCTCTTAAGGGACAGTCATTTGAAATATATCCTGATGTTCCTACAGGCGGCCTTATTGATGTAACAAACTACAACGACGGTAACGGAAAAATCATGACCCGTGCAAAGTTTGACATGAGTGATGAAAAGAAAATCGTTATTACAGAGCTTCCTCTTGATACAACATCTGAAGCACTTATGAATTCAATTGAAAGTGCATATAAATCCGGAAAGATAAAAATCAGTTCAATTGACGACTATACTACAGACCACTGTCAGATTGAAATAAAGCTTCCTCGCGGTGTATATGCAAAGGATGTAGAAAAAGCACTTTACGCTTATACAGACTGCGAAAAATCAATTGCGTGTTCAATGCTTGTAATAAAAGACAATATGCCTGTTGTTATGAGCGCAACAGAAATCATAAAGTATTACGCAAAGAAGCTTACAGTAATAATCAAGGACGAACTTGAATACGAACGCGGCAAGCTTACAGAAGAACTTCACGCAAGAACACTTGAGCGCATCTTTATCGAAGAAAGAATCTACAAAAAAATTGAACAGATGAAGACTGCAGAAGGTGTAATCAAGGCTGTAAAGGACGGATTCAAGCCGTTCAAGAAGGAACTTGTACGCGATATTACAGACGATGATGTAGAAACACTTTTAAAGATTCCGATCAGAAGAATTTCCTTGTTTGACATCAACAAGAATAAAGATCAGGTTAAGGCAATCAATGCACGCTTAAAGGAAATAAACAGACGCTTGAAGAATTTAACTGCATGTGCTGTTGAATACCTTAGCGGAATGCTCGAAAAGTTTACACCTGAACAGCTTGAACGCCATACACAGATTGCAAAATTTACTGCTGTTGAAGCAAAGAAAATCGTTAAGCGCGATACTCCTTTGCGCTATGACGAAAAGGGCTATCTTGGAACTAATGTTTCAGGCGGTAAGGAAATAATCAAGGTAACACCTTACGACAGAATATTCCTTATCCGTAAGAGCGGCCTTTATACTGTATGCGATGTACCTGACAAGCTTTTCGTTGATACAGGAATGTGGTTCTGCAATTACGCTGAAAAAGAAATCATAAACGACATTCTGTTTACTGCAATCTACCGTGATCCAAAAACTGGTTTCTGTTACATAAAGAGATTTCGTGTAAGCGGCTGGATTATGAACAGGGATTATCCTATTGCACCGGAAGGAATGGAAGTTCTTCACGTAGACACAAGGGAAAAATTCTCATTTACACTTAATTATGTAAAGAAGCCAAGGATTCATACTCTTAAGGATGACTTTAAGGCTCAGGATTATGAAGAAAAAGGCGCAAAGGCTAACGGTGTACGCTTAAGTCCTCGCGAAACAGAATCTGTTACAGTAGAACCTGCTGACGGACAGGCAACATTATTCTAAAAAAGGCTGGCTGAAAATGGAGAAACAGGAAAACAAATTAAGCTTTAAGGAACTTCTTTCGATACTTCAGAAATGCTCTTCTGTAAACATGGGTAAAGGTGTTTTTGTTTTGATTCTGTTTACTGTTATCCAGACTGTAATTTCTTTTATAAGTCTTGTTCCTTCATTTGGTTCTGCAATGGGAGGAACTGGAATTGCTTTTTCTTCTGCAATACTTTCACTCGGTTTCTTTTTTGCAGGAAGTATTGTAATAAGCATTATCCTTTATGGTGTGTTTGTTATTTTTGCAAGAATGATTGAAGTTAAAAGGGTAACTGTAGGTTATATGTTCATTGGCTTTAAGCAGGATAAGCGTGTGTTTATTTCTGCTGTAATTTTTACAGTTCTGCTGCTGATTGCTGCCTTTGCTGCAACATTTACAGGCTTTGGGCTCAATCTTTTTTCTCTGTCAGCTGTTGATCCTTCACAGCCACAGAAAGCTGTAACTGCTGTCCTGCCAATGTTCCTGATTTACATTGCTTTTATAATTGTCTTTCTGCTTCCGTTTATTTTTGTTTTCTTTTTTCTTTATGTAGACCCAAATCTTAAGGTAATGAAGGCTTTCGCTTTAAGCGCAAAACTTTTTTACAAAAATATTTTCAGATTCATTGGATTTGTTTTTGCTGCCGGAAACTACTGGCTTTTAGCATATGCAGTTTCAACTTTCATAACGATAATAATTCCGTCTGATGCAAATACGGCACTTCTTTCAATTTCGTCTCTGCTGAGCATTGTCGGTGTAATAACACAGTATGTTACGATGGTAAGGATTTATATGTCAGTACCATTATTCTTCTTTGAAAGAATAGGTGCAATTCAGATGACAAAACCTGAAGAAGAAAAACTTGACCTGCTTGAAGAAATGGCAGACGATTTAAAATGAATGTAATAACACAAAATGCAATTGCTGAAACTGTAGTAAAAAATTCCCGGTTTATTGCAGAACTTATTACTGTAAATTCACAATCTGAAGCAAGAGACAAACTTAAGGAACAGAAACTTAAATACTCTGATGCAACTCATGTAGTACACGCATTTGTCGTAGGTAAAGCCGGTGAAGTAAACGGAATGAGTGATGACGGCGAACCTTCAGGAACTGCGGGAAGACCAGTACTTGATGTGCTTAAGGGAAGCGGAATTACAAACGTGCTCCTTACCGTAACAAGATATTTTGGCGGAACACTTTTAGGAACAGGCGGGCTTGTCCATGCTTACGGGGACAGTGCCAAAGCTGTGCTTGCAGTATGCCAGACGGAGCCTCTTGTAGGAAAAAAGGATTTTTCATTCACTGCATCTTATTCGTTGTACAAAGACATAAAGCATTTCTTTCCGGAATTCCACATTGATTCACTTAATGAAGAATACGGTACGCAGGTTACGACAAGCGGTAGAATCCACGAAAGTGAATACAAGTCTTTTGCAGAAAGAATATTCAGTCTTTCAAACGGACAGCTTTCAATTTAGTAAAAGAGGTAATTTAAATGCATTTGATTTTCGTAAGACACGGCGATCCTGATTATAAAAATGATTCACTTACGCAGAAAGGCATTAAGGAAGCAGAACTTCTTGAAAAGCGTGTATGTGAATGGAAAATAGACAAGGCATTCTGTTCTCCGATGGGCAGGGCAAAGCTTACTTCTGAAATTGCACTAAAAGACAGGAATATTACTCCGGAAATAAAACCATGGCTCAGGGAATTCAATTATCCCATAAATGATCCTGATTCAAAAAACAAAATGGCATGGGACTGGCTTCCACGGGTTTACATGGGTGAAGACAAATACTTTGACAGAAGCGACTGGTTTAATTCAAAGGCAATGCTCAGCGGTGACATTGGCGGTCATTACAAGGAAGTCTGCAACGGTATTGATGATGTTTTAAAAGAATACGGCTATACGCGCAAAAGTGAAAAAGATTTTCTGTATACATGTACTCCACACCTTACTGCGGAAGAAGCTGCAATTGATACACATCTAAACCAGGAACAGAAAGACCTTGACCCGAAGAATCTTGTGTTCTTCTGTCATCTTGGCGTAATGTTTGCAATCATTTCACATTTTACGGGTGTTTCTCCTGTACAGCTGTGGCAGGGATTTTTTGTTGCGCCAACTTCAGTTACAGTACTTGGAGCAGAGGAGCGTGTTCCTGGTGAAGTTATATTCCGTGTACAGACTTTCGGTGACTGTACGCATCTTATTTCCAACAATGAAATTCCTTCTGCTTCAGGATTCTTTGGAAACTGTTTTTCATTATGAAAAGATTAATCATTGTTTTTTTAACATTTTATTTCATCTCTAATCTGTTTGCCTTGGATTTATCAGCAAACGGTATTCATCTTATTTCGGATTCAAAAGGCTCTTCTGATGCTTATTTAATTAGTATCTTTCATAAATCAATATGGCAGGATTCGGGACTGTTATTTGGAGGAAACTATGCAAATTTAAAATCAGATACAATCTTTTTAGATGGTAATTTATCTACAGGAAATTTTATTTATTCTTTCTTTTCACCTTCCGGAAATATAAATTTTAAGGCTTGTTTTGCTGACAGTGAAAAAATAAAATTAAAGATTCCAGCTACTAATAGTTTGATTGACTGTCTTGATGAAAATAATTTGAATGTTCTGTCAGACAATCTTAGAAAAGGTATGTCTATTACGCTTAGAAATTATAGTTCAAACCATATAGTAATGGAAATTCCTATTAAAATATCAGAATTAACAGTGACACCTTACTGTAGCTTTTCAAACTTCTCTGTTAATGATGCAGACTTATATTTTTTACGTGAAAAAATTAATGCAGACAAAAACTTTTCTACGGGAGTAGAATTTAATTCAGGTAATAATGAATTAAAATTTAAGTATAATAATCTGTCTTTGCAGTTGGAGAATAGTATAGGTAAACCTCAAATTTCAGGATCTGCAAATATTTTTTTCTTAAATTACAATTACAATTTTATGCTGAAAAATAATTCTTCATTAAAATTAGGAATGCAGTATTTATTGTTTGATGAGAAATGTATTGGCAGGGAAAATATTGTTGACGCTGGAATGAGATTCATGCTGAAACAATATAATATTCAAATTAAAAATATTGATATAGAACAGAAACTAAGATGCTCATTTCTAAATGAAACTATTGCTTTTATTCTAAAATATAACAGAATTGATTTGAAAATTTATCTTAATAATTATTTCCTTTTTGGAGTTAATGACTTCCTTTCTGTAGAAGATGATTCTGAATCAAAATATATTTCCATTAAAGATGAAAATACAATAAAAAAAGAAATGAATTGCTCAGGAATTCTTTTTGCTGATTTTGACAGCACTTTTTATCTGAATAAAAGAAAAAGCGCAATGATTAATATGAAGAAATGTTTTGTTATACCTTACCAATTTAAATATAAATTGCAGGAATCATATTTTGATATTTATGATATATCACTGGTTGATTATCTTTTATCAGGATTAGCTTTACAATTTAAAATATGTTTTTAGAGAATAAAAAAAGTCCCCCTGTTTCCAGAAGGACTTTTAATAATCATATAACCTTTATACAGTTTATTATTTTACAAATTCTTTCTTGAGGAAGTCGAGGTCGAGTTCAGGATAGAGAACGTGAGCCTTGAGGAGCTTTGTTACTCTTTCCTTAGCTGCTTTCTGTACTTCTGGATCAAGGTCGATTTTACCTTTTGCAGGTTTGCCTTCTTTTGTAAGGCCAGGTTTTGTTCCTTTAAGGATAAAGTCGATGATGTCTGCAACTTCCTTCATGTCAGCTTCGTTCATGCCAAGAGTTGTAAGGGCTGGTGTACCGATTCTGATTCCTGATGTCCACCATGCACCGTTCTTGTCGTATGGAAGAGCGTTTGCATTAGCTGTTACGCCGCACTGGAACAATGCTGCTTCTGCCTGTTTTCCTGTAAGACCGTAAACTGTAACGTCACAGAGCATAAGGTGATTGTCTGTACCGCCAGTCTGGAGTGGAATACCGTGAGACTTGCATCCTTCTGCAAGAGTCTGTGCGTTCTTAACAACCTGATGTGCCCATTCCTGATAAGCCGGTGTTGCTGCTTCCTTGAATGCAAGTGCCTTTGCTGCCATAACGTGTGGAAGAGGACCTCCGAGTACTGCTGGACAGCCTTTGTTAACGTAGTCAGCAAATTCCTTTTTACAGAGAATGATTGCTCCACGCGGACCACGCAAAGTTTTGTGTGTTGTTGTTGTAACAATGTCTGCCCATTTAACAGGATCGTAGTCATCAGTAAATACTTTACCTGCTACAAGACCTGCAAAGTGAGCCATATCTACCATAAGTACTGCTCCGCATTTGTCTGCAATTTCGCGGAAACGCTTGAAGTTTATTTTTCTTGGGTAAGCAGAGAAGCCTGTAAGGAGAATCAAAGGCTTAACTTCCATTGCCTGCTTTTCGATTGCATCATAGTCTAAAAGACCTGTTTCCTTATCAACACCGTATGGATGGCTTTCAAACATTTTTGCAGAAAGATTCATTTTGTAACCGTGTGTAAGGTGTCCGCCGCAAGAGTAGTCAAGACCCATAAGGCGCTGGTTGCCAAGCTTTGCCCTTAATTCCTTGAACTGTTCGTCAGTCAAATCGCCGAGTGACTTTACGCCAAGTTCTTCAAGAGTAGGTGTTTCTACTTTTGCAGAAAGAATTGACCAGTAAGCAACAAGGTTTGTATCACAGCCTGAGTGTGGCTGAACGTATGCATAATCTGCACCAAAAAGTTTTTCTGCTTCGCGTGCTGCTGTGCTTTCTACAGCATCAACGTTTACACATCCGCCGTAATAGCGGTGTTCAGGATAACCTTCTGCGTATTTATCTGTTAAAAGATTTCCCATGGCTGCCTGTACGTTAAGTGAACAATAGTTTTCACTTGCAACAAGCTTAAGATGGTTTCTCTGATTTTCAAGTTCATTTACGATATCAGCTGCAATATCAGGACCAACAGCTGCAACCTGCTGAAGGTTTGCAACATAAGCTGTCATGGCAGGATTCAAATTACCGTTACATTCTTTAATGTAATTCTCCAAAGGTGTACTCATTTACGACTCCTTAGTGCGGCTGTATTTTTTTCTACAAAATCGCCGGCTTTTTTTGTAAAGATTATTTTTAACCCTAACCCAGGCGCACGGTTTGTGGGAAACTTCATGATGGTGCTCCATCAAAACGCCAGAAGTTACCCTATATTAGTGAATTTTTATGTTTCTAGCAATAAGAAATTGGAATATTTATACAAAAATAGCCATTATTTATGCATAAGAATAGATGTCTTGTGGAGAAATTGAAGGGATATTCCGATAAAATCTATATATACCATAAGAAATAAGGTTGTTTTATGAAAGACAGAATCTATTTGAATAATGACTGGCAGTTCAGTACTGAATTTGATGAAAAAATGCTTAAAAGTACGTTCAATAAGCCTATGGAAACAGTGCGTATTCCGCATTCCGTATGCAGCATGCCGTTCAACAATTTTGACGAAAGTATTTATCAGATGGTTAGTGCATACAGAAAAGTTTTTGTTACGGACAAAGAATGGAAAGGTAAGAAAGTTATTCTGACTGTAGGAGCTGCAGCACATTTTGCAGAAGTATTCCTTAACGGAAAAAAACTTGCTGAACACAAGTGCGGCTATACTTCATTCACTGTTGATTTGACAGAAGCACTTGCCGGTTCGGGAAAAAGCAATGTTCTTGTTATAAAGGTCGACAGCCGTGAAACACTTAACGTTCCTCCTTTTGGCAATGCAATTGACTATATGACTTACGGGGGAATATACCGCGACGTTTATCTTGAAATAAAGAATCCTGTCTACATAAATGACATTTCAATTTCTACTGAAAAAAATCATTTTTCTTCGAACGTAGGACTGAATGCAGATGACCTGCCGGAAGGTCTTTCTCTGACACAGAAAATTACTGCGTGGAATTCTAACGGTGAACCTTGTGCAGAACCGAGTGCAGAAATAATGTGCGGCGTTAAGGGAAAAAATACTCTGACTGCAGCCGATGCTGCTCCAGTAATACAGTGGTCTCTTGAAAAGCCTCAGCTTTATGTTCTTGAAACAAAACTTTTTGACGCTGAACAGAATGAACTTGATTCATGCGAAATACGTTTTGGTTTCCGTGACATACACTTTGATGAAACTGGCTTTTATCTTAACGGAAACAAAATAAAGCTTCGGGGACTAAACAGGCATCAGAGCTATCCGTATGTGGGTTACGCAATGCCTGAAAGCCTTCAGAAGGAAGATGCTGATATTTTGAAATATGAGCTTGGACTTAACGAAGTTCGTACTTCTCATTATCCGCAGAGTCATCATTTTATTGACCGCTGTGATGAAATAGGGCTTCTTGTTTTTACGGAAATTCCAGGCTGGCAGTACATTGGAAATGATGAATGGAAAGATGTTGCCGTTAACAATGTCTGCGAAATGGTAAGTCAGTACAAGAACCATCCGTCTGTTTTCATGTGGGGTGTGCGCATTAACGAAAGCCTTGATGATGATGCATTCTACGAACGGACAAATGCTGCTGCCCATTCATACGACAAGACTCGTCCGACAGCAGGCGTACGTTACTTGAAGAACAGTAATCTTCTTGAAGACGTATATACATTCAATGACTTTTTCCATTCTGGAAACAATAAGGGATGCCAGCATAAGAAAGATGTAACTAAAACAAAAAAAGGCTACATGATTACTGAATACAACGGACATATGTTCCCGACAAAATCTTTTGATGACGAAACTCACAGAACGGAACACGCAATCCGTCACGCAAATGTTCTTGATACAGTAAATGAATATGAAGAAATTGCAGGAAGTTCCGGCTGGTGTGCTTTCGATTACAATACGCACAAGGATTTTGGTAGCGGAGACAGAATATGCTACCACGGTGTAATGGATATGTTCCGTAACCCAAAGACAGCTGCATACGTTTATTCAACACAGGCAGAACCTGAAGTTACCGGAGACATTCTTGAAGTAAGTTCTTCAATGGACATCGGCGAATTTCCAGCAGGCATACGCGGTCGTGTATTTATCCTTACAAATGCAGACAGCGTCAGAATGTACGCAAATGATAAATTCATAACAGAATACACAAATGAAAATTCTTCATACAAATACTTAAAGCACGGACCGATTATTGTTGACGATTACATAGGTGACTGTCTTGAAACAGAAGACGGCTTTGATGCAAAGACTGCTTCCAAACTGAAGAAAGTATTTACTGCAGTTCAGCGTTACGGCATTGATAACATTCCGCTTAAGGAAAAACTTATTGCAGCTTCATTAATTGCCGGCGGTAAATTCGATATGGGTAAGCTATGGTCACTCGGCGGTAAGTATGTATGCAACTGGGGTAAGGGCAGTGTAGTCTATAAGTTTGAATCAATCCGTGACGGTAAGGTCGTAAAGACTGTAACAAAAGGTGCCTGTCACAAACTGAATATTGAAGCAAGTACAAAAAGAACAGATCTTGTAGAAAAAGAAACATACGATGCTTCTTACATACGCATATGTGCCAGAGATGAATACGGCAACATTCAGCATTATTACCAGGAAGCTGTAACGTTAAGTGTTAAGGGTCCTCTTGAAATTATTGGCCCGAAAGCAGTTTCGCTTAAAGGCGGACAGGCAGGCACTTACGTAAAGACAACCGGTAAGGCAGGAAAAGCTGTGCTGAGCATAACCGACTGTGAAGGAAATGTTCAGCAGATTGAATTTACCGTGCGTAAGGAAAAAATCAGCAGCCTGTAAAATAAAAAAGGAGTCTCAACCGAGGCTCCTTTCTTTTTATAAAAATACTTGCGTAAGAAATTATTCTTTTACATCAGGGTGAGCTTCAAACCATTCCTTCCAGGCCTTGCGTGCCTGTGCACAGTAAGATTTTTTCTTGCTGTCAGAAATGAATGATGCCTTGAAGCCGTTGCAGATAATGTCAAGAATCTGATCGAGTGTAAAGCCGCACTTGCTGTAAACGTTCCAGTATTCGTCAATAAGTGAAGCCTTGAAGAATGTAGGATCATCTGTGTTTACAGTAACAAATACGCCCTTGTCGTAAAGAGCCTTGATTGGATGATCTTCCATCTTTGAAACGACTTTCTTTGTAAATGTATTGCTTGTTGGACATACTTCAAGAGGAAGCTTTGTCTGTGCAAGTTCCTTGATAAGTTCTTCATCAGCAGCAGCTGTAATTCCGTGACCGATTCTTTCTGCTCCGCAAAGATGGATTGCATCTTTGATAGACCAGCTTTCTACATCTTCACCGGCATGAGCTACGGCATGAAGTCCGGCTTTCTTTGCATTTGCAAATACTTTCTTGAAATCTTTTGCAGGTCCTTTTGATTCTGCACCGCCAAGACCAATTCCTATGATAAGAGGATTGTTTTCTTTTAAGATAAGGTCAAGGTTATGCTGAGCATTTTCCTCTCCGAAAGTGCGGCTTACGTCGACAAGCATTTTGATTGTGCGCTTGCTTTCTTTTTCGATGGACTTGATTGCCTTTGACATTGTGTCAATAAGTTCGTGGAAATCAAAACCTTTCTTGAGGAAAGAAGTTGGAGCAACAAATGTTTCGCAATAAACAACATTGTTGTCTTCAAGATATTTTGCAAAGTCTTTGAATACAAGTTCAAAATCTGCAGGCTTTGTAAAGAAATTTTGAATCTTAATAAATGCCTGAATAAATCCGTTAAGATCGTCATAAGTGAACAATTCTTTAAGCTCATCGGCGGTCATTGCTTTTCCGTTACATTCCTTGTAAAGCTTCTTTACAGAATTTCTGCTAATTACAGCTTCTGAATGAATGTGTACTTCTGCTTTTGGAACAGATTTAAGCAAATCATAAAAGTCTTTTTTGTTCATACATTTAAGTATATCACATAACGGAAAAATTACAACACAAACAAGAGATTTTTGAGATTATTTAAAGAAAATGAATAAAGCTTAACAAATGTAGAGTGTAAGCTTGTTTCCGGGGGGACAGACCCCTTTTGATGTTCTGAGGGGACAGACCCCTTTTGACGATTTAGGATTTATTCAATAAACTTAATGTAATATTCAAATAATAAGGAATTGATATGGCAAAGAAAATTTACGTCGGTAATTTAAGTTTCAATACAGTTGACGAAACACTCAATAATCTTTTTTCAAAATTCGGCACAGTAGAATCAGTTAATATCATTACAGATAAAGCAACCGGTAATTCAAAAGGATTTGGCTTTGTAGAACTTGCAGATGATTCTGATGCAGAAGGAGCAATCAGGTCCCTTAACCAGAAGGAAGTAGACGGCCGCAAGATCCGCGTTAATTTTGCAGAAGACAAAAAGCGCCGCTAAGCAGAAAACCCCATAATTTATTTAAAAAAGACTAAACATTTTTTTTTGATTTCCGATAGTTGTAGTGTGGGGATACAAAACTATGGGAATGAACAATTTTTTTAATTCAGTAGATTTATTACAGCGCGCTCTTGACGTAGAAACATTACGTTACGAAGTATCAGCAAACAATCTTGCAAACAGCGAAGTTCCAAACTATAAGAAGCAGTACGTTAATTTCGAAAGTGAACTTAAGCGTGCATTTGACTCAAGAGACAATGAACATGACTCATTCCATATGACAGCTACAGACAGCCGTCATTTTACAAGCGAAACACCAAGGGACTGGCGCAAGGTAGAACCACGCCGCGTAACAGATTATGTTTCTACTGCAAAGGCTAACGGTAACAACGTTGATGCAGAAGAAGAAGCAATGAACATTACAAAGATTCAGATGCAGTACAGGCTTTTGACACAGCTTACAAGCTTCCAGTTCAGCCAGGTACAGACTGCAATGAAAAAATAAGGCTTAAGGGATAGGCTTTTCTAAATTCAGGAGGAATTAAAATGGGACTTTTTACCAGCATTAACATTGCATCTACAGGAATGAGCGTTGAACGTTTAAGAACAGATATTATTTCAGACAATATTGCCAACGCAAGCACAACACGTACTGCTGACGGCGGAAAATACCAGAAAAAGACAATGATTCTTGAACCAATTGCGTCAGATCATCCTACATGGAGAAGTCCATTTGTAGATGCTGATCAGGACAACGGTCCGGGCAAAGGCGTAAGGGTTCGTGAAATTGTTAAAGATACTACACAGGGACGTCTTGTATACGATCCTGGTCATCCTGATGCAATTCAGTCTGGTCCAAACAAGGGTTATGTAGAATATCCGAATGTTAACATCGTAAACGAAATGGTTGACATGATAAGTGCAAGTCGTGCTTATGAAGCAAATGCTTCTGTAATTCAGGGCAGTAAGGAAATGTTCTCTGCTGCACTAGAAATCGGACGCTAATCGATGTATAATTTAGATAACTTCTAAACTTGCATGAGGGGTAAAACATGTTTGGAACACTTGAATTAAACCGTACAAATCCAGCTCACATCGGAACAGCTCCGGTAAAAAATCTTTTACAGAATGATTCTCCTGAAAAAGCCGGCAGTGCAGAAAAGACCAAAGGCAAATTCGAAACATATCTTCTTGAAGCAATGGACACAATGAACAGCCAGCAGGTAAACGTTTCGCATATTCAGGAACAGCTTATTACAGATCCTGACAGTGTAGACATTCACGATGTTACTACAGCAATGGCAAAGGCACAGATGTCTTTAAGCCTTGCACAGACTGTTATCGACAGGCTCGTAAGCGGCTGGAACGAACTTTCTACAACAAGATAGTTTCTTAAAAAACAAGTAAATACGCACTTTTCAAATTTTACTATATGTGTTATAATTTACTATATAATACTAAAATTCTGTAATTAGTGGGAAACAGGATTTTTAAAGTACATTATAAATTTTTATTGAATTCGTTCACGGGAGGGGAAGATGAACGAATGGTTTAAAAAATTAATTTCAACCATAAAAGAAAAATGGGCCAAGTGGTCAGGAGCGCAAAAGGGTATTGTCATCGGCATTATCGTTGCCGTAATTGCAGCAATAGTCGTTATGGCTTCGGTATCTTCACGCCCGACAACAGTACATCTTTTTAACACACCTGTTACAAATGAAACTGAACGCGACAAGATTCTCTTCAGACTTGATGAAGATAACGTAAAGGCTTATGTATCTGCAGACGGATACATTTCAGTTGAGTCAGAAGAAATTGCACGCAGGTACAGAAGCCAGCTTCTGGCAGAAGGACTTGAACCTTCAAAGATTGATGCATACAGCCTCTTTGATACTACACGCTGGTCACGTACAGATTTTGATGACAAGGTAAACTGGTTACGCGCAACAGAAGCTAACTTAAAGAATCACCTTGAAGAACTTGAAGGCATCCAGAGGGCAAACGTTGTTCTTACTTTGCCAGATGAATCTCTTTTTGCTTCAACACAGAAACCTGTTACTGCAAGCGTTATCCTTTATGCAAAAGGCGGCAGTGACGTTCTTGAAAACAAAAAGCAGATTAAAGGTATTCAGCACTTAATCCTTAGAAGTGTTGAAGGTTTGACAGAAGAAAATATTTCAATTGTTGACGGTTCCACAAATCTTGAAATAAATGATTTTGAAGGAATGGCCGAAACAGAACGAATTGACAATATAGCAAAAGAGCAGAAGCTTATCCTTAAACTTGAGACACAGTATTCAAGTCAGGTACTTGCAGCTCTTAAAGGCATATATTCTGACAGCCGTGTCCGTATTGCAAACATGAAAATCGATATGGACATGTCAAAGAAACAGACTCAGTCCCACGAGTATTCAGG
>JAZUKU010000061.1:0-9273 GCA_045643485.1 Treponema sp.
AGGACTTTTGTTCCGCCAAATTCCTTAACAAGCTCACCGGCTTTATTTTCCATGCCTTTTCCAAAAGCAAATTTTGTAGGGCTGTAGAATGTAAAATTTTCCATTTAATTATTCTCCTAAAAAAAATATTTGTGCATTATAAATTACATTTAAAGTATACCATGATTTATTTTACGGTGAGAACAAATAAGTTTTTCGAATAGAAAAATATGAGATTTTACTATTTAAGATTTGATTTTTACAAGTTTTGCGGCTCTTCTTCAGTCAGAAGATAATTTTCCTGTTAATTATTTACTTTTGCCAGATGTTCCGCAATAAGTTTTTTCGAAAGTTCAGCTAATTCTATTGTAGACATGCTTTCATATTCTTCCGGTTGGAGGACGCGTATAATGTCAAAGTGAGTATGCGATGTATGCCACGGAAAGTTTATATGAATTTTTTCCGTACCGTAAGTTGCTCCAATTACCAGAGGACATTTTGCCTTGAGCGCAATTTTAAAACAGCCCGGCTTGAATTCAAGAAGCTCCCCTGTTTTACTGCGTTTGCCTTCCGGAAAAACACCAATCGAAGTAATTCCGTTTTTAATGTAATCAATTGACTTAAGGATTGCCTTTAAACCTTCACGGGGATTTCCACGCTCAATCGGGATATACAGACAGCGGTTCATAAAACGGCCGGCCATAATTATTTTAAAATTCTGCGGTTTGGAAATATACGCAAGCTGCCTGTCCTTTAACACGCGGCACTGAATCATGTTGTCAAAGTCTGAGCGGTGGTTTGACACAAGCATAAAGCGTTTGTCTTTTGGAATAACATCAAGCTTTTCTTTTCCGTCACAGTGAATCTTTACGCGGCAGCACGAAAGAAGTACCCAGTAAGCAAAATTAAATGTGCGTGTATAAAACCGCGAAGGTTTTGCATAAGGTTTATGACGGCTGCATGTTAAGCAGACGAATATAAGGTAAAGCCACGCAAAGAAAAAGAAAATAAATCCCAAAACAAAAGGACTTAATGCGAGCGCGAGAATACAAAGGAAAATGAAAAGAAATATATTCATTCCAAACATACTTAAAGTATAACACGAAAATTCCATTTGCATTCCATTTTAATTAATCGTTTTATTCAGTATAATGAGCACACTTTTTCATTATAAAAAAGGAGGCTATTTTATATGAAAAGAATTTTAACAGTACTTGCAGCAATATGCTTTACAGCAACATGTCTTGTACTTACAGGCTGCGCTTCTGCAAAAAAGGAAGCAGAAAAACCAGCACCAGTTCAGCAGGAAACACCAAAAAAGAAAACGCAGATGCCGGTACCTCCTGCAGTAAAAGCTGAACCAAAAGAACTTGTTAAAATCAGCTTTAACGGAAAGGAACTTGCTTACGAAATTCCAAACGAATACCAGGCTACTGTAGAAAACGGCGGTACTGTTCAGCAGATTTCTTACGAAACAAAAGCTTACTTTGGCGACGAAAGCACAATCACAAAAAATGCAAACATTTATCTTCCTGCAGATTATTCAGCAGACAAAAAATACTGCGTACTGTATCTGCTTCACGGAATTGGCGGAAACGAACGCGAATGGGGAATGTACAACGAACGTTCTTACGTTAAGAAAATGATGGACAACCTTGCGCTTAACGGAACTATTGAACCGTTCATTGTTGTTGCTCCAAACGGACGCTCTTGTGTAGATTTTGCAAACACAAGCTGGGACACAATGCAGGCATTCTATTCTTTTGGAAAGGAATTGCGCAACGAATTGATTCCGTTCATCGACAGCAACTATTCTACATACACTGACCGTGACCACCGCGCTGTTGCAGGACTTTCAATGGGCGGTATGCAGACAATCAACATTGGCTTATGCGAATGCATTGATCTGTTCGGCTGGTTTGGCGCATTCAGTGCTGCTCCAACAAGCTACGAAGCATCTAAGGTTGCAGAATTAATTAATGATAAAGAAGAAAAAATAAATCTGTTCTACAACATCTGCGGAACAGAAGACGGCACTGCTTACTGGAGTGCATCTACAGCTGTAGCAGGACTTCCTGAACTTACCGAAAAACTTACTGACGGTGAAAATTTCATCTGGCAGGAATTACCGGGAGGCCATGACTTTAACATATGGTATCTTGGATTCTTTAATTTTGCACAGCTTCTTTTTAAATAAGTTTTAATTCAGTCTACTAACTTTACGCTGCCGTCCGGGTTAAAGAAATCTTCTACACTTATGAGAGGATTGTTTGGCTCGCGGCGGTCGTAAATCTGCTTGTGAAGGAAAATCAAATCTTCTTTTTTCTGAATGAATTTTTTATCGTGCGAAAGGCAGAAATATTTGCACGGTATCTTTTCAAGAACATCTATTTCTTCTTTTAAAAGCTGTACGTTGTAACTGTGAGCAAGTCGTTTTTCGGTACAGTAAGTTGAGTCACCCATAAAGCACCAGTCACCGCATAAAAGTGCAAGGCTTCCCTTTGAATGACTTGAAGGAATTGGAATAAGCTTAATGGAAGGCTCATCGTCAAAAGTTGTTTCCGAATTAATTTCTGTTCCAATTCCGGTATATTTTTTTGTAAACGAACTTACGTAAAGATTGTCAAACTTAACGGCACCGATATTTGTAACATGATCTGCATGAAAATGAGAAATTACAATGTTTTTTGGACCTTCAATTGAATTGATTAAATCAGCTGCTTCTGCACACTGGCCTACGTCAAAAATCCATGTAGCCTTTTTTGCCTTAACGACAACAACATCGCTTGAAAGAGGCTTTGTGCTTGCGACTAAATAACTGATGTTTTCGCTTATTTTTATAAGTTCACGCATATTGAATTTACCTTAACTGCCGTAATTATAGCATTTTTTAGAAATTAATTATATTGAAAATCAATTTTTGTTTGTGGTATAATTCGGCATCCAAGGAGATTCATTTTATGGAAAAAAGACCTGAAACAATGGAAAGAATTACAACTGAAGCTCTTGCAACAGCATTTATTGACGAACAGATTGCTGCAATCAAAGCACAAGTAGGCAGCAAAAAAGTATTACTCGCACTTTCTGGCGGTGTAGATTCAAGCGTAGTAGCAGCACTTCTTATCAAGGCAATCGGACAGAATCTTGTATGCGTTCACGTTAACCACGGACTTTTGCGCAAAGGCGAACCGGAACAGGTTGTTGAAGTATTCAAGAATCAGATGAATGCAAACCTTATTTACATTGATGCAACTGACCGTTTCTTAGACAAGCTTGTTGGTGTTGCAGAACCGGAAAAAAAGCGCAAGATTATTGGCGAAGAATTCATTCGTGTATTTGAAGAAGAAGCACGCAAGCAGAGCGACGTAGACTTTCTTGCTCAGGGAACAATTTATCCGGATATCCTTGAATCAGGTCCAGTTAAGGCACACCATAACGTTGGCGGTCTTCCGGATGATATTCACTTTGAAGGCCTTGTTGAACCAATCAAGTTCTTATACAAAGACGAAGTTCGTGTTGTAGGAAAAACTTTAGACTTACCTGACAACAGGGTTTACCGTCAGCCATTCCCAGGTCCGGGACTTGGTGTACGCTGCACTGGTGCAATTACTCGTGAACGTCTTGAACTTGTTCGCGAAAGCGATGCAATCTTACGTGACGAATTTGCTAAGGCTGGTCTTGAAGGAAAAGTATGGCAGTACTTTACAATTGTTCCTGACTGTAAATCAGTTGGCATTAAGAACAACCTTCGCGCTGTAGAAAATTTTGTTGTAATCCGCGCTGTAAACACAAAGGATGCAATGTCAGCAACTATCGAAGAAATTCCATACGCTGTTCTTAACAAAATTGTTAACCGCATTGTTACAGAAGTTCCTGGTGTTAACCGCGTTCTTTACGATCTTACTCCAAAGCCAACAGGCACTATCGAATGGGAATAAACTGACTTCTGTTCGGAATTTTTGTTCTGAATTAATGACGTTTGTTTAAAATATTAAATCCGTCTGGTAACTGGTTTTTTTTCTGTTACCGGGCGGATTTTTTTTGACTGTTATTCTACAAGACCTTCCAGCTTTGACGTAAAATCGTTTATAATTCCAATTAAGGAGCAGTTATTTTAGCATGAACCTGCATGACTATGACTTAACGAAAAAGGCAAAAGCCGAAGGCATACTCGAAGCAAACAGACAGACTGCAAAGCTTATGCTGAAAAACAATATTGCACTGGAAACAATTGCTGAATGCACAGGGCTCAGCGTAGAAGAAATACGGGCCCTGGCTTAATTAATCAGTAACCAAGCGTCAGTTCAAAGTTGCCGGTGTAAGAGGAAGAAAGCAGTGCCTTTTTTTCGACCTTATCCACTGGAACAAGCTGGCCGTTAACAATGTCGAATACGTGCCACAGAACGCCTTCCTGATTTGGCGTAATGGTGAACTTTTTTATGAAAGTATTGCCGTTGTAAACTTTGACAGTAGCCTGGGAATTTGACAAATCCTTGTACCAGTAATAGCTGGCATTGTTTGTAAAATCAAAAACGTAATACTGATATGTGTCAGTTGGCAAAGGATCACGGATTGTTGTTGTTTCCGGACCGTAGCTTGTTATGTCATCGCGGTCAAGATTCAGATTGGATTCATCCCTGTTTGCAAAATAAACATGATGTGTGCCTTTAATGACATGTGAATCAAGATCGTAAGGATATTCACCCCATTCAAGAATGATTTTAATTCTTTTGTAATCAACAACTTTTGGAAGCGCAACCTGAGGCACGCTTGTTATGACATTGTCACTTATTGTAATGTGTGATTCCGTTGCAACATATTCGTCACCCTTGGAAACAATAATGTCATGTTCACCGTCCGTAACTTCATCTGGAAGAGGCGCTTTTCCTTCATCAGAAGAAACTACGTCCCATCTTTTATCAATATTTACATCTGCCTGCGGAATTGGATTACCGGAATCGCTGTCCATAATCAGAATGAACCTTCCGTCCTTTATGTTCTGAGGTTCTGCATTTGTAACCGGACCATATGCCTGACAGCACCAGAGACCCGTAATTCCCAGAGAAGCAAACTGCGGACTCTGCTTAACCTGAGCAATAGCAGTCATACCTTCCTGCGAAGTTTCAAACGGTGCATTAATTACAACTCTGTACAAAAGTTCACCGTTAGCCTTTTGATATGGTGAAAGAAATGAATCAATATTATTCTGCCTTAAAAGAAGAACACGCTGAACAGCATTAGGCCGTTCCCTGAAAGAGCCGGTACATATATACCACTTCAACACCGGTTCAGCAAAAAGCGGAATTGCAAAAAGGACAATGCTTAAAGCAAGCATTTTTTTGAGACTATTCATAAAACTCTCCTGGTCGCATAGGATACATTCATTCTACCACCAATTTATGCAACCGGGGACTATTTTTTACAGAAGTTCTTCAATCTTATCAAGAATAAGGCAGTCAGCAGGCAGCCAGTCAACAGAGTGCAGCGTTTCCCTGGAAAGCCATTTTGCATCTTCATGCTCAAGCAGCTTTAATTCCCCGCTTACAAGAGTACACAGAATGCAGTGCATTGTTAAATGAAAAGCCGGATAATCATAATCTACAACGCCAAGAATTTTTTCTGCCTTTATTTCTGAATCAAGCTCTTCCTTTATTTCGCGCACGATACACTGTTCAGGCGATTCGCCCGGCTCCAGTTTTCCACCCGGAATTTCCCAGCCACCCTTGTAGTCGCCATAACCACGCTGCGTCGCGAAGATTTCTTTTTTGTTTGTCGATGGATTTGTGCGAAGGATGACTGCTCCGCTTACGGTGATGTGTTTCAAAATATTATGCCTCTAAATAATTATATAAATTTTGCGGAACTGGATTTTCCATATCGAATTGAATATTTACAACTGAAACATCAGAACCGTCTTTATCTTTCATAAAAGTATTTTCATAGGAATTATATCGCATTTTACCCATGTAGTAAAAATCAGAGCCTTCACCATCATTCTTTTTTACAAAAAGCATAATTTTAATATTATTTGAATGCTGATTTATTAATGCAGCTACTTCATCACTTTCAGATGTTCTACGACTTCGACTCATCCAACTAAATCGTGTATTATCAACAAATCTATCTTCATACTTCGTAGTTTCTGAAATATCAGAAGATTTTTCATAAGTTACAAATATTGGACAAGTATACTCTTCTGTTGAAGTTTCAGTTTTATATCCATAAACAGTTGAAGAACAATCAGATTTCCAATTAAGTAATTTACAAATATCTTTTCTAGAATACTTTCTGTATAAAATAAGATTATCATTAACGATTCTTTCTTCTGGTTTTAAAGTTGCACGTTTAATTCCATATTCAAGAATATCTAAAAGTTCTGCTGAATAAATATTTGATTTTAATAAAGTAGTAAATTCTTCTGTTCTAGTTATCATCTGATTTTCAAAGTTTACATATTTTATTCCACTATATTTTTTCCTGTCATTTTGTGTGTAAAAATCAGGGGAAAGTAAATTAAGCATTCCCTTAAAATCATTTTTAGTAAGTTTTATATTATATTTTGCTAATTGAGCAGTAAATTCATTTAATGAAATCTTTTCTTGATTTATTAAAATTGAAATAAGAAGTAACTCATGTAATCTAAATCCACGAGCAAACTCAAGCGAGAAGAATTGTAAAGAACATAAATGTTTAACAGATATTTCTTCAGGCTTCTTTTCAATACTACATTTAAAAGCGTAATAAGAACCTTTGTAATCAATAAATAAAAATGGATCAATAAATCCGTTGTTAACAAAATCCATCATTGTAGGAATTTTTGCTAATCGCATTTTTAATTTATTGTATTCTTCTTTTAACAATTTAAGCTGAGAAAAATTTGTTTTATTAATTGCTTCATAAATTTTTTGACGTGCAACTTCAGAAATCTGAACTGTTGATGTTCCCGGCAAACCAGAGGAACCTGCATTCATTGCTTTACGTAAATTATCTTTGTTATAAGAATTGTCTCCATAAAGCGCAATTGGAATAAAGAAATTATTTTCATAATTACCAATAAAGTCTATTACAGAAACATAAGATTTATTTTTTGCTTTTCTTAGACCACGACCAAGTTGTTGAACAAAAATAATAGCTGATTGTGTAGGGCGTAACATTACAACTTGGTTAACACAAGGAATATCTACACCTTCATTAAAAATATCAACACTAATAATATACTGTAATGGATTTGTATCAGACTCCAATTCTTGAATTACACATTCTCTTTCGTAATCAGAATTAGTTCCTGTAAGATATTTTGTACAATAACCGTCAGCATTCAGTTTTTTAGAGAGTTCTTCTGCTTCATCAATTCGACTACAAAAGATTAAACCCTTTACCGGATATTCAAAATTTCTATATAGATTAATTGAACGTTCGATATGTTTAATTCTTTCATCACAAACAAGTTTTCTAAAATCAGTTTTATCATCAATTTCTTCTCCATCAACGGTTAAGTCTGATAAACCGTAATAATGGAAAGGACAAAGTAAATCTTCTTCCATTGCTTTTTGAAGTCTAATTTCGTAAGCAATATTATTGTGAAACATTTGGAAAATATCGAAACCGTCTGTTCGTTCAGGAGTTGCTGTAAGTCCTAATAAAAATTTTGGTTCAAAATAATTTATTATTTTTTTATAACTTTCTGCTCCTGCGTGATGAACTTCATCGACAATAATATAATCAAATTCATCTTTCTTGAAAGTTTTCAAAATTTCATCTTTTGCCAAAGTAAAGACTGAAGCAAAAAGATAATCTGCATTTGTGTTTTTATGATTTCCGTTAAGAAACCCAGTCTTAATATTCTGAAAATAATTCCTAAAGCTTTTTTCTGATTTATCAAGAATCATATCTCGATGAGCAACATACAATACTTTTTTAGGCTTTACTTGATTAACATCAAAAATTGAAAGATATGTTTTTCCAGTTCCTGTTGCTGCAATTAATAATGCACGTTTTTGATTTTCTTCACGTAAATTAACAAGAGCAACCATTGCTTCTTTTTGCATAGCATTTGGAACTATTTCTTCAGGTTCATCATCGTCCGTTATAAATTGATTTGGCGATTCTGTTATTTGTTCAAAATTGGTCTCGATAATATCTTCAGTTAATATAGTTGAATTTTCTATTGTATTTGGAATTACATTTGTTACTTCATTCTTGCGTAATTCTTTAATCTGTTTATTTACTAATTTAAGTGTAAGTTTCTTTTCATCATATTTTTCAGAATATTCTTTAAGCCATTCCTCATTAACTACATCAGCTTCTTTCCAAACTCTTTCAAATTCATCACGTACTGTAAATACAATTTGACCATCTGTACAAGAAAGGAATTTAACACTCCATTCCTGATTTTGTGTAAGTGCTGAAGAAGTAAGATTTGCACTTCCAATAATCATTGAATAATAATTGCTTTGCTTAAAAATATATCCTTTAGGATGAAAACCGCCTTTTGTATATGCACGAACTTCAATATTTGGAAACTGCATTAATTCTTTAAGTGCAGACGGTTGAGTAAAATTTAAATAGTTTGTTGTTAAAATACGTCCTTTTATTGTTTTATCTGGATTTCTTAAACTATATTGGGCAATTTCATCTAATGTTTGTTTTATTGCAGCAAGGCCTTCATTATTTATGAATGCTACTGAAAAATCAAAAGCTTCACATGTTTGCAATTCTTCGACTAAAGATGACAAGATTTTCTTTTCTTTATGATAATCGTTTACTAAAAGCGTTGGTGCCAATTCGTTTACAGAATGGTGTGTTTTTGAGATAAAGCCTGTTTGTAAACTTTGTAACAACTGTTCTGAATCAAGACTTGTCATAAGCTCAGCTTATCAGGAAATTTCAGATTGGGCCAGATCTTTTACGCCTATTTCCTCCTCTCGCACTCATCCTCGGAATAATACTTCGACTTATGCGTAAGGTACAAAAAGCCGTAAACACGAACCGCAATGAAAGTGCAACTTCTTACATTACAAATATTTCTTTCATTTTCGCGTTTCTTAAGTTAGAATTAAATTTATGGATATTAATTTAGGCGCAATTCCGCTTTCTGCAGATATTCTTACTCAGGCAAACATTGGGTTGTGGGCGTTTGAGCTTGATGAAGGCGCAGAACCGCGCATGTATGTTGACGAAGCAATGCTCAAGCTGCTGGGGTTAAAAAAACAGCTGCCTCCTGAACAGACGTATCATGCATGGTATGACAATATTGATCCGGCTCATTATGATGAAGTTCATGCGTCTGTAGAA
>JAZUKU010000062.1:0-5045 GCA_045643485.1 Treponema sp.
TGATGCGCGTAGCTTACGACAAGGGAAAGTGCCGTTCGCTTACTGAAAACGGTGAATTCGGCTGGGACGGCTGGCTTGGACCGTATTTGAGCGTAGACTTAAAGAATAACCTTGCAATAGTAATGACAATGCAGCGTGTAGATTCAGGAACTACAACAACAACGCGTCGTGTTAAGAATATAGTTTATTCTTCGCTGTAAGAGTACCGCTTGCGCCAACAGGTGTCTGTCTGCAAACACTTGCGTTTTGCACAACAGACACTTTGTCTGCAAATACAGCCCGTTTACTAAAGCATTACTATAATAAAAAACTTTGACCATAACCGTTTGTTTTTGTATATTAATATATGAAAGAAAAGAGAGAAAAAAATGACAGAAACATTCGAAACAAATACTACTGAATTCGATCAGCAGATTCTCATTGATACATTTTTTAAAGTGTTTCCTCATTATGCGGACAGTTCTGCAGATACGCCGTCAGAAAAATCTGCAGAACAGACAATCAGAAGCGCATGGACTTATCTTGTAAACAAAACGCAGGACATAAAGCGTTCTTCCGGAGTGCCGTATTATCTTCACCCGATGCGCGTTGCATGCATTATTGCCAAAGCAGAACTTGATACAGAAACAATAGTTTCCGGACTTTTACACAGTATTCTTGAAGTAAGCCCTGACAGTACGGAAGAAATAGAAAGCCTGTACGGTGAAGCTGTTGCAAACATCTGTACGCAGACAGCAAAAATTACCGGAATGCACATAAACTCAAAAACAATGCAGCAGGCAGACAGCATAAGAAAAATGCTCTTTGCCATGGTTGATGACATACGCGTTATTCTCGTAAAGCTTGCAGACCGTCTTGACCGAATGCGTAATTTGAAATTTGTAAGCGAAGAAAGTCAGAAGGCTGTAGCAAAAGAAGTAATTGACATATGGGCTCCTCTTGCAAACCGTCTTGGTATGGCCGACGTAAAGAGTGAACTTGAAGACTTAAGCTTAAAGTACACAAACCCTGACGTATTCCAGCAGATAAAGACAATTGTTGCCCAGAAGAAAGACGAACGCTCCGGTTACCTGGAAAATGCCGTAAAAAAGATTTACTCTTCTGCAGAAAAAGCCGGAATAAGTGTAACGATTACAAGCCGTGCAAAACACTTTTATTCAATCTACCAGAAAATGCGCAAACGCAATAAGGAAGCAGGCGAACTGTACGACCTTCTTGCATTACGCATAATCTGTTCGACGGAAACAGAATGTTACACGCTTATCGGAATAGTACACGGTCTGTGGAAACCAATGGACGGCCGCTTTAAAGATTACATTGCAATGCCAAAGGCTAACGGTTACCAGTCTCTTCACACAACAGTCATGTGCGAAGGAAAGCCTCTCGAAATTCAGATTCGTACGCAGAAGATGCACGATGTTGCTGAACACGGTGTTGCTTCCCACTGGCTTTACAAAAAAGGCACCAATCACGATATGGTTGACGCTTCTTCAATAGGAATAATAAATCAGCTCAAGGAACTGCGTAACCAGCACTTAACGGACGAAGCATTCTTTGCTGAATTAAAAAGCGATTTGCTTGGCGATGAAATATTCGTGTTTACTCCGCGTGGTGACGTAATACAGCTGCCTTCTGGCTCATGCGCAATTGATTTTGCCTACGCAATACATTCTGCTGTTGGCGAAAAGATTGTCGGCGCAAAGGCTGACGGTAAAATTATTCCGCTGACAGTTCCGTTAAAGAACACGCAGATTATTGAAGTAATGACGAATCCCCAGGCTCATCCTACACAGAATCAGCTTAAGGTTGTTAAGACATCAAAGGCTCACCAGAAAATACACGCATGGCTTGTAGAAAATGACGAAACATTCATCGATAAGGAAGCAGTTGCTAAGCGCGAAGCAGAAATCCTTGCTAACTCAAAACATTCCCGCGAAGTAGCAGAGCAGAAAGCCTTAAAGCGACGCCCAAGTGACGGACCAAAAGCGCCAGCAGAAGATGATAAGTTTTCCGGTAAGATAAAAATCGGCGATACAACAAACTTTTTCATTACAATTGCAAAATGCTGTAATCCAAAACAGGGTGATGCCATAGCAGGATATGTTTCACGCTGCAGGGGAATTACAATACATAAGGCGAGTTGTCTTACGTTCCAGCGCATCCGTGACGTAGAAAAGCGTACAATCGAAGTCGAATGGGACCTGAAAGACACACAGAAAAAATAACTAAAGTTAAAAACTTAAGTTTTTTAAAAAAATATTGATAGTTTCGATTCGTTCAGTATACTTTAGTCAGAGAGTTTGAATTGGTTGAAAATACCTTTCAAAGATTTTTTTGAAAATTATTACAACTTTTTTTATTAAGGAGAATGAAAATGAAAAAAGGAATTAAAATTTTACTGGCTTCTTTAGCCATATTTGCCTGCGGAACAGTTTCTGCTTTTGCAGCACCTCTTGATTATGAATCTGCTGTAGGTGTTTCAATACTTACTACATTTGAAACAGTTAATGTCGGCGGACTTCAGTATCAGAGATGGATTAATGATAAGTTTGGTTTTCAGGTAGAAGGATCTATCTTCTACGAACCGGATTATGATTTTGATTATAATATAGCTGCAGAATTCCAGTATAAGCTTTTTGAAACACCAATGGGCACAAAGAATGCAACAATCCTTTACGGATGGGTTCTTGCCGGTCACAGAGGTTTTCAGAATACCAGTTACGACTATGTAACAGACGTAAGAACAAAAGATAAGTTCATGGCAGATGCACTTTTAGGTGTTGGATTTGGTTTTGACGTAATGCTTCTTAACCACATTTCAATTCCGTTCAATTTTGGTATTGTTGGTGAATTCCCTAATAAACCAGCTGCAGGATTCTGTCTTGGTTCTGGTGTACGCTACAGATTCTAATCAGATTCTAATTAATTCCTTCCATGGTTACAGCTTCGTGCCTTTTACGACACGGAGCTGCCCTTCTAAATCAGTAAATATTTCTGTTTTCTTAAATCCGTATTTTGAAAAGATAATCTGAGTTTCTTCTGCGTTATATTCGCCTGCTTCAACAAGAAGTGTTCCGCCGGGTACAAGGTGTTCGTATGCCTGAGGTACAAGTTCCCTTATTACAGCAAGACCGTCTTTTGTTTCAGAAGGTTCTCCCGTAAAAACATTTACGTCTCCGTTTAATGCAAGAACAGGTTCGCTTCTTCCGTCCTGTAAAAGTTCAATTGTTTCGTTTTCAGGAATGTACGGAGGATTTGCAGTTATCAAATCGAATGAACCGGTTACCATCTGGAATAAATTGCTTCGTACAAACTTTATCCTGTTTTCAAGTTCAGCAGGAATTACTTCTGTGCGCATTGAATTTTTTGTGGCAACATTAAGTGCCTTGTCGCTTATGTCTGCAAGTACGAACGCAGGCATTTTGTCGTCAGCAAAAATATTCTGTTCCCTGCACTGATTGAGTATGCTTAAGCCAACACATCCGCTTCCAGTACACATGTCGCACACGGTAAGTATTCTGCCAGTTTCTGATTTTTCCCACAGCACATTAAGCGCTTCTTCCACAAGAATTTCCGTATCCGGCTTAGGAATCAAAACGTCGCGCGTAACAATAAAATCTATTCCAAAGAATTCCTTGTGGCCCGTAATGTATGCAACAGGAAGTCCCGTCTTTCGAATGGAAATGAATTCATTAAACTGCTGTACTTTTTCTTCAGGAACAATGTCGTCGCGGTGGAAAAGAATATATGTTTTGTCGCAGCCAAGAACAAACTGCAGTAAAACACTTGCATCAAGTTCCGCAGAAGGTGATGTCTGTTTTAGAGAAGTAACTGCACTTTGCCTTAGTTCGCTAACTGTCATTCGTTATGCTTCAAGAGATTTGAACTGTTCTTCCTTAGCGTAAACGTTAAGGGCATCAAGCATTTCGTCCATGTTGCCCATCATAAAGCCAGGAAGATTGTGTACGCTCAAGTTAATTCTGTGGTCAGTAATTCTGTCCTGAGGATAGTTGTATGTACGGATTTTTTCTGAACGGTCTCCGTTACCAACCATGTTTTTGCGTACTGCTGAACGTTCTGCATCTTTCTTGCTCTGTTCAAGATCAAAAAGTCTTGCCCTAAGAACCTGCCATGCTTTTGCCTTGTTCTTAATCTGGCTTTTTTCATCCTGCTGAATTACGACAATGCCTGTAGGAATATGTGTAAGACGAACGGCTGAGTCTGTTGTGTTTACACACTGTCCTCCCGGTCCGCCTGCACGCATTACGTCTACACGAACGTCGCCCGGCTTAATGTCAATTTCTGTTTCTTCTGCTTCCGGAAGAACTGCAACTGTTGCCGTAGATGTCTGCAAACGACCCTGGCTTTCTGTAGCAGGTACACGCTGAACACGATGAACGCCGCTTTCCCAGCGCAATGTTCCGTAAACAAATTTTCCTGTGATTGAAGTAACTATCTTGTTAAAGCCGCCGACTTCAGTTTCCTGAATTTCCATTGTTTCATACTTCCAGCCTTTCTTTTCGCAAAGGTGGCAGTACATTTCCCAAAGGTCACGCACAAAAAGACTTGCTTCGTCACCGCCGGCTGCACTTCGTATTTCAAGGATGATGTTCTTTTCATCAAGAGGATCCGGTGGAATGAGCTTGAGCTTTATCTTTTCTTCCATAAGAGGTTTCTGTTCTTCCAGCTCCTTTAATTCTTCGCGGGCCAGTTCCTTCATTTCGTGATCTTCTTCTTCTGTAATCAGCACTGTTGATTCTTCAATTCCGTTAAGAATCTTCTTGTATTCTGCGTAAAGGTCCATTAATTCACTTAAGTGCTGGTTTTCGCGCATTACGTCCTTGTACTTCTTCTGATCTTTAACTAATTCCGGGTCTGCAATTTCTTTGTTTACAACTTCGTAGCGCTTTGAAAGTTCTTCTAATTTCTTTACTAAGTCCATACGCGTATGTTACCGATTTTTACTATAAAATTCAATTAAATGAAAAAGACGCTTTTTTACCGTAAATAACAGTATTTTATGAGTTTGGAGGATACTTTTAAGG
>JAZUKU010000063.1:0-8035 GCA_045643485.1 Treponema sp.
TGCACTTGCTACTGTTATCTCGCAGCTTTATTCTGCAATATTCGTAATTGTACTGCTTGTTAAGGAAACAGATGACTTTCATCTTGATTTTAAAAAGATTCATGTTGATAAAAAAAGTCTTTCTGAAATAATTAAGGTTGGTCTTCCGGCCGGTATTCAGGGAGTTATGTTCTCTGTTGCAAACGTTCAGATTCAGTCTTCCGTAAACACATTTGGTACTGTGCTGATTGCAGGAAATTCTGCTGCATGTAGTCTGGAAGATTTTCTTTACCAGATAATGAATGGCTTTACTGCGACTAACCTTACTTTCTGCTCACAAAACATGGGCTCCGGTAAGCACAGCCGCATTAAAAAAGGAATTGTCATTTTAATTCTCTGCACAGTCGCAATTGGTTTTGTTACGGGATGCCTCTTTTTATTCTTTGGAAGACAGCTGCTTAAAATATATACTGTAAGCCCGGAAGTAATTGAAGCCGGTATGAACAGAATGTACGTTACTTACCCAACAATTTTCCTATGCGGAATCATGCATGGCCTTGGTAACTCAATCAGGGGTATCGGTCATTCGTTAATGCCTGCAGTTTCAATTACATTCGGCTGTTGCGTACTGCGTCTTTTCTGGATATTCTTAATCTTTCCTAAGTATCCAACACCGTTTAACATTTTCGTAAGCTATCCAATCAGCTGGCTTCTTACTGATATTGTTAACCTTGTGTTCCTTATTTATTACATGAATCAGTTGAAGAAACAGAATCTGACTGTTCGGCAATAGCTTTAACACCAAACCATTTGTCAAACATATGGCCTTTCGTAAGCCAGCTTATTCCGAACGCAACAAGCATAATTGTTTCGTTAACAATAATCGTCCAATTAATATGGAAGAAGACTGCATTTAAACCAAACAGCACAAGGTCTCCAAGAATTACGTATCCGCAGATTTTATAAACAAGATTCTTTTTAGCATTTGAACTTTTTGAAAACAGCAACAGACTGTTGATTGCAAGCATAAGAAACAGTATGAATGCAGAAGCGTAATGAACCCATTTTGTTATGTAACCAGGAAGCCAGAACATACCGACAAGAGTACTGCTGTCCAGCCATGAAGCGTCACACGGAAAGCAAACAACACCAAATGCAGCAATTCCCGCAGTAGTATTTACTGCAGTGTCCCATTTGTCATAACCGCGGTAAATAATCAAAAAGAATGCCACTCCCGAAAGAACGGCAATAAGAACAGGCGAGCTGTAATAAGTAATGGAAATGCTAGTCCACCAGTCGGGATAAATTGTGTTTGGAGAAAAAGCAGCACCAAGGATCGACAGCACCGGTAAAAGACAACCAAGTGCTCCAACATAATTTCTAATTCTTAAATATGAGTTACGTATTTCCATACAATTATTTTACACTACTCAATCTGAGTTTTGCAAATAAATACATCATTTTATTTTTTTGATTTTCTTTCCTTTAACCAAAAAAACTGAATTGGAAATATCCATCATTGCCTTGTCGTTATAGGAATCAGTATAAAAACTGTCTATCGGTTTTTCGCCGTATCTTTCCTTGTAACACTTAACTTTGTTTTCACCAAAGTTTAAATTCAAAACTTCACGCTTTTCCAGGTCTACATCTGAGCACATTAAGTTTGAAGTTCCTAGCCTGTCATTTATATGTTCAATAAGGAATGACGGTCCTGCAGTAATAATTGCGTCTTCTTCTTCGATTTGCTTTATCAGTTCAAGATTTAAATCTTTGGAATATTTCTGCCAGAATTCTGCAACTGTATCTTCAACTTCTTTCTTATCTTTGATAACAGATTTCATAAAATCATTTGTTTGATTAATGATTTCTTCTTTGCTTATAAGGCATAATTTATACTGCATTAAGCCAAAAAGAATGCGCGGTACCCAGAGAACTATTTTTTTGTTTTTCTTCATCAGGTAAAGTACAAAATCAATTGCGCTTTCGCCGTGATATAACGTGTTGTCAAAATCAAATACTTTCATTTCTTATACTTTTTTCATTAAGTCAGAGTTCGACCAAACCTTCTATTATACTTGCAGAAGCCCATGGCATTAATGCAAACCATGTACTTGCTTTTTCACCATCCGGATATTTTTCAGTAAGCAAACCTTCACAGAAACAGTAACGCTCCGACATCCAGCCCGGCTTACCGTAACCATATTCCTTATCTTTTGTATTGAATGTCTGTAAACCCCAGCCGATTGTGTCTTCGAGACGGCTCTTAACGTATTTGTCATCGCAGAAACGTAAATAATAATTCATCTCATCAACAACAGTGCTGGACATTGGATGAATGTGCGGGTTTGCAGTAGAAGTAATGCTTCCGCCACAACTCGACCAGCCTATTTCACTTAACGGACGGACTGTAATATGCGTATTGTAACCAAGCTTGAATGTAAACTCGTAATACAAAGCATCACGCAGGTGTTCAAGAAGATAATGCTTTCCGGTAATTTCATGAAGTATTCTTGCTGCACGGATAAAGCTTAATATTCCTTCACTGTCTACTGCTTTATCTGTATCAAGCGGGCCACCGTAACATTCAACTTTTTTAACAAAGACTGAATAATAATGTTCTTCGCTTTTTAAAAGCTGTTCTATCCACGTTCTGTCACCGCTTAACAGTTCATACATTGCCGAAGCTGCCAAAAACCATGCTCCACCCATTGAATCATATTCTATACCGGCACCAGTTTTTTCTGACATTGCAAACGGATATTCATAATCTGAATTCATTACGCTGTTCATTTTTGAAACAAGCTTTGCAGCAAATTCAATCCATTCTGAATGAACAACCTGCTTCTTTTCCTTTTCGTTCTGGTAAGCTTTTAAAATATAGTAAACTGCCTGTCCGTTTAAATAAGAACTGTGTCCGCCGCTGTGCATTCCATCGTACCACCAGCCGTGTACAGAAGGTTTTCCGTCAGCAACACTTTCATACAAAAATCCTGAAGACTGATTAAAACTTTTTGCAATTACATCACCAATAAACGTTAAGCTCTGACTGCGTGCTTTTTCATCGCCAAGTCTGTTTGCAGCCATGAGCATTGGTACAGCAACTGCAAGTCCGTTTGTCCACGTAACAGAAGGAATGCGGTTGTAGGTAAAACCTTCCGGCTTATCATAAACAAAACCAGAATAAATGCGCTCATCTTCAAGCCATGCATAATCACGGATTGCTGCACTTAACAGACCAACTGCTTTTTCAGAATCCATACCGTCAATCTTTCTTGGTGCTTCATGATAATTCCAGTAAGCATCTTCTATTGCTCGGTAAACTGCGCGTTCATCTTCGCCAGCATAATCGTAAACAGTTAGCAGAAATGAATATTCACCTGCTGCCTTAAGTGTAAACGCATTTGCTGAAGTAATTGGTTTGCGTTCAAGAACAGTTGCTGTCTGAACAAAAAGCCACGGAGCATTTTCGTAACCAAGCGTATATCCGGCACTTGCATAACCGCCGTCATTTATGCTGCATGAAAATCCGTTGTAATTAACAAAGCTGTCTGTGTCTTTATCTTTTAAACATGGAGCTGCAGAAATTCCAAGAACATTTCCGTCTGCGTAAATAAGACTTACCGGTTCTGCAAGACGGTCACTTCTTGTCATAAAGAATTCGGATTCAGGCATACTGTTACCGCCAAGTTTAATACGCGGAAAAGCTTTTCTTCCTGAACAAGGCATGTCTGCTGTATTGCGGTTATACATGTAGCCAGGCAAAAAGAATTTTGGTTCAGCAAAAATATTCATTACCTTAATGTGAATGATTCCGCAAAAATCTTTCTGACTTTTGTTAACAAGATTTATTTTATAAACTGTTTTTATTTCATCACAAAAAATTTTTTCTGCACTGAAATATATATTTTGTTTACTGCAATCGCAATAAACACAGCTGTTGTCTTCTATACTTCTTGTTTCACATTTAAGTTTGTAATTACTCATTTTTTATACTCTGTCTATAAGTAATCCAATTTCGCGTTTGCATGACCGGCACTGGAATCTGTAAACAGGATGCCTTCCGCCTTTTTCATCAATACCGGATGTCTGAACCCATGCTTTTTCTGTCCTGCATTTGGCACAGCTTCCTAAAGTAATTGTATAGCTGCATCTTGAGCATCTGAATTTGAATTTAGTTTTATCTTCTGTGTTTGGAATATCTATCCAGTTTTTACATTTGCATTTTGGACATGTTACAAAATCTACTTCCATAATTTTCCCTTCACAATTATTAATTCTATAACAATAGAAGAAAACTTAACAGAATATTTTTCACAAATCTTGAAAGTTTAAAATAAAATTAAATTTTTGATGCTTTTTTTTTAATTATAGTTCATAATTAAGGGTACTAAAAAAGGGGAATTAAAAATTTCGGAGATTTCTATGAAAAAACTCACCTGGCGCTTTTATGCATTCTTTACGACTTGCTGTTATTTTGGCAGTATGTTTCTTAGATATTATGCAATGTGCTATTTCTACAAAACACCTGATAGATTCATACCGGACATTGCGCCAACATTAATTGCCGTAACTGTTTTACTTTTTCTTTTTTCATTCCTGATTTGTCCTGACCTGCTTAAGTTTGACAGAACAATTGAAAGAGTTGCAAATGGTGAACAAATATCTGACGAAGAACGAAAAGCTGCTCTTAAAGTTTATTCAAAAGAAGTAATTTACGTAATCATTGCAAATGTAATTGGTTTTGTTGTTGGACAAGTAGTCTGCATGACACTCGATTTTAAAAACGGTGTAGTTCCATATACTTTTGAAAGAGCCATTCTCATTGTTTTCCAGGCTGCATTAATTGGATTCGTTCTTGCATTGTATGAAACATACCTGCTTAACACAATGATGATGAACCCTCGCAAGCTTTTGAACATTACTTCACTGGAAGAATTTGGAGAAGGCAAGGAAGAACAAAAACGTCTTACAGTAACAAGAAAATTGATTCTTGTATTCATTGCAACACTTTGTCTTATGGGCGTTAACATGCTTTCTGCTCCATTCTATCTTGCTTTGGACACAGGTCTTTCTGAAAAAGAACGTCTTTCTTTATATATGAGATGGGGCTTTGGTGGATTCGTATCTACATTTGCATTCTGTATCGGACTGGTTTTCATTACTACACGCGAATTAAAACACCGTATCAACAATACATCCAATTTGATTAAGAACTTAGGCCGCAAAGGTGAACTTACTTCAAGAATTAATCTTGATATGAATGACGACATGAGTGAACTTTCTGCAAACATGAATTTCTTTATGGACAGACTTTCTGACACCATCAATAATTTACACACAGAAACAGTAAAGGTTACTGAAGTTGCAAACGATCTTGAACAAACTGTAGTTACTGCAGCAAATGCCAATGCCGCAATGAAAGGTTCCGTAGAAAAGATTCAGAATGAAACAAACAATCAGATAAAGCTTATTGAAGAAGCAAATCAAAAGGCAAAAGAACTTAACGAAAGTGCAGCCATTGTAAGCACACAGGTTGGTATTCAGAGCGATGCATTACAAAAGAGTTCATCTTCTGTAAACGAAATTGCCCAGAACATTGACAGTGTTGCAGTCATGACAAAACAGGCTGATGAATTATCTACTTCATTGGAAACTGTTGCTGCAAAAGGTGGAAAATCTCTGGCTTCAGCATCTACTGCTATTCTTGAATTACAGAAAGCATCTGAAGAAGTTCAGTCAATTGTTGGCGTAATCCAGAGCATTGCATCTCAGACAAATCTTCTTGCCATGAATGCAGCTATCGAAGCAGCACATGCAGGTACTTCCGGAAAAGGTTTTGCTGTTGTTGCTGATGAAGTTAGAAAACTTGCTTCAACAAGTTCTAAGAGTGCTGATGATATCAAGATGCAGATTGTTAACATCATGGAAAAAATAAACGTTGGTGTTAATTCAATTAACGATGCAGATAAAGCATTTAAATCAATCAACAATGATATTAACAAGACTTCAGAATTAATGAAGACCATTAATGATATTATGGATAAGCAGCGAATTGAAGCTCATTCAACACTTTCTTCAACTAATTCCGTTGTAGAAGCTATCAATATCATTCAGGATTTAACAAGAAGACAGAATGCTTCATCAGAAACAATGCAGGCAATTATAAAAGACATTGTCGAATCTTCACAGAACGTAAGTAATGCAATTACAGAAAATACTGACAACTCTTCAAACATGAATATTGCTATTACAAACGTTTCTCATAGCTCTGAAGATAACAAAAAAGCTGTTTCTGCAATGGAAGAAGCAATTTCTGCATTCCATGTTTAATAAATAATTAAAAAGGGAATGACGTCTCCCCGGATTAAATATCCAAACCGCTTAAAAAAGCTGATGACATCTGCAAACACAGGCAGAATGGACATCAGTTTTTTTATGCCTGAATTTATTTTTTAGGAGTTTTTATTATGTTACTAAGCTTTGGATTATTAATTCTTGCCGGTTTATTTTCAGGATGGATATTCTCAAAAATTCATCTTCCAAGAATTATTGGAATGTTAATTGCTGGAATTTTACTTGGGCCTTATGTTTTAAATCTTCTGGATCCTTCTGTCATTAACATGTCCGGTGATTTAAGAAAAATTGCGTTAATCATAATTATTGCAAAAGCAGGTCTTTCACTTGATATTACTGATTTAAAAAAAATTGGAAGACCGGCTGTAATGCTGTGCTTTGTTCCTGCTACTTTTGAATTGCTTGCCTTTATTTTATTTGCGCCTTCAATTATGGGAGTAACTGTTCTTCAGGCTGCAATCCTTGGAGCAGTAATGGGTGCTGTTTCTCCTGCCGTAACTGTTCCGCGTCTTACTAAAATGATTGATGAAGGTTATGGTGTTAAGAAAGGAATACCACAAATGCTTATTGCCGGAGCCAGTGCCGATGATGTTTATGTAATTGTTCTTTTTACTACTCTTGTTGGTCTGGAAGCTGGCGGTTCTGTAAATGCTGCAAACTTTTTGAAAATACCAATGGAAATTGTTTCGGGCGCTTTACTGGGAGCCTTATTGGGAATTCTTTTATCTGTATACTTTAAGAAAATACATATCAGAGATTCTCTAAAGATAACAATAATAATGGCTTTCAATATGCTTTTATACTGGCTGGAAGGAATTGCTCCAGTTTCCGGGCTTCTTGCGGTTATGACTATGGGCATTGCAATCAAAATGAAAATACCTTCTGTTGCAAAAAAGCTGTCATTAAAATTCAGTAAGCTTTGGGTAGCAGCAGAAATATTTTTATTTGTTCTTGTTGGTTCGATTGTTAATATTGATTATGTAACTGAAGCTGGAATTGGAATGGTACTGATGCTTTTTATTGGATTGTTATTCAGGGAAGTCGGTACTTTAATTTCAATTCTCGGAACTGGTCTTAATGTTAAGGAAATTATTTTCTGTTTAATTTCTGAATTGCCAAAAGCTACTGTTCAGGCGGCAATAGGCGGTGTTCCTATGGCACTTGGTTTGGGATGCGGTAACATTGTATTAACAATGGCTGTAATTTCTATTGTAATTACTGCTCCGCTTGGTGCCTTAGGAATGGATGCTACGGTTCACAAATATATTACTAAAGATTCTTTGTAAAAAGATTTTGCTGTAATTATTTTTCTGAAGCATTACTAGCTTTGCTTTTTATGATGATATAAATTGTTGCCACTAACCGTAATGCTTCAAGAATCATGCACAAAACAAAAAGTGTTTTATACTTATCGATTAATAGCCGAAATACATATATTCTTCGTAGTCTATCGGTATTTCTTCAGACAGGCTATTCAATTTTTCTGTGTAAGTTTGCTGCTGCTGTTTGTCTTTTAATTTTTCTTCGCACAAAATTATTTTTTGATAAGCTAATTTTAAAACAGGGCTTTCGTAAAGCAAATCATTCTGGAATAATTCTTCCCAGGCAGCAAGTGCTTTTTTGTAGTCCTTTTTCTTTCCGGAAATTTCTGCTTTTTCCGTAAGAAAATAACTTATCCAATATTGCGGCCATATATCAATTG
>JAZUKU010000064.1:0-6272 GCA_045643485.1 Treponema sp.
GTCATTACGAAGATTATATCCTACTGCCCAGACATCAATGTCTTTGTGATAATACAATCCCCCGCTTCCTATAACTTTACAAGTTGATTTTTCTACAAAACAATATTCGTATATATCAGGATTTGTATGATCTATGCTTTCAATCCATTTGCGGACATCTTCTGCATTTGTATAAAGAGAATAAAGCATGTATTTGTTTACAACTGGATCACCGCACCATTCAAACGCATCAAGGTAATCTTCCGGCATAATTGGACGAACAATCAGACGTTCTGTTTCCAAAACAGGTTTTAATTTGCTTATTTCTTTTTCCATATAAATCTTCCTAAAGCTATGAATTAATTATTTTCTGCCAGTTTGCAAACTTCCAGTGGTGTTTCCAAATGAACAAATCCATTTTTTCTTTGATCAGGCAGTCTTGTATTTCCATCTAAATACCAGCAGGCCTGAGCAGCATTCATTCCAACAAGTTCTGCTGTTTCAAGTTCATTGCTTCCGCCGTCACCTACGTAAAGACATTCTTCTGGTTTTAAAATAAGTTGATTCAAGCAATGTTCGTAAATCTTAATGTCAGGTTTTTTAATGCCCAGTTCGCATGAAAGACATTTACAGTCAAAATATTTCCATAGTTTGCTCTGCATTATGTTTTCACGTTCTTCAAAAAAACAGTTTGAAATTAATGCAATTTTCTTTCCTTTTTCCTTAAGTTTTTCCATCATTGCAATTATTTCTGAATGCATGTTATTGAATGCTTCTGCCGGAATTGTTTTTCTTTTGTAAATTATTGTCTTAAATAATTCTTCTGAATAAATATTGTTGACACGCATTATTTTTTCAATTACTTCTTCAAAAGTAATTTTTCCTATAGAGCGGTCATCTTCTGTTGCATTCCATATTTCACGGAATTTTTTTTCATCTATGCCTAAATCTACACTTACATCATGACCCATATATGTTGGACACGTAAATAATGATACAAGTGTTTCATACATGTCAAAAATTACGGCTTTAATCATTTGTTACTTTTCTTTGTAAATCTTTGTAATAATTTCTTCCATAGGCAGTTCGTTTACGCTTATGTCTTTGAGTGAAAGATTTTTTGAAAGCTGATTTAAAAGAACTGGTGTCTTTATAATCTGCAGGTCTGCTTCAAGAATATATTCAAGTTCAGAAGATTTTGAAAGAAGCTTTACTCCTTCGATTTTATTAACTTCTGATTCAACATCAGTTGCATTTTCGAGAGTTACGCGGATTATTTTCTTTTCGCCAAGAGCATTTCGAAGTTCGTGAATGTTACCGTCAAATACTTTCTTACCGTGATTGATTATGATTACTTCCTGAGCAAGCTGTTCTACATCTTCAAGATCGTGTGTAGTAAGGATGAATGTAGTTCCCTGCCTGTTCATTTCTGTAATGAACTGACGTATTTTCTGTTTTGCAATTACATCAAGACCGATTGTCGGTTCGTCAAGAAATACTACTTCAGGATTATGGAGCATAGCCATGATGAATTCACACTTCATTCTTTCACCAAGTGAAAGTACACGTGTTGGTTTGTAAATTATGTCACCTAGGCCAAATAGTTCTGTCATCATTTTAACGCGTTCATGATACACTTTTTTTGGAATGTCATAAATTGCTGCATTCATCATGAAACTGTCTGCAGGAGGAATGTCCCAAATAAGCTGCGACTTCTGTCCGAATACTGCACCTATTTTCTGTACATACCTGCTTCTGTTTTTAAATGGAACTACACCCATTACAGTCATCTGTCCTGATGTTGGGAAAAGGACTCCTGTCATCATTTTGATTAATGTTGACTTACCTGCTCCGTTTGGTCCGAGAATGCCTGTTATTGAACCTTTCCTGACATTGAATGTAACTTCATCAACAGCATTGATGTATACAGGTACTCTGTGGAAAAAGCCCTTGAAGTTTTCCTTAAAGCCTGTTCCGCGTTTGTATGTTTTGTATTGTTTCTTAAGGTTGTTTATTACAATTATGTTTTTTTCGTTCATATCAGCCTCCGGCACTTTCGTATAATTTAATCATTTTGTGATAAAGCAGAAATCCAATTGCAGTAAACAATGCGCATGGAATCAATGCCCAGTAAAACCATGGTTCTGTCTGTCCAAGAAGACTTGCTGCCGGTACAAAAGCAACCATTGCAACAGGTACAATGAATGTTGTAATCGAACGGGCAAGGCTTGGAAAAATAGTCATAGGATATTTTGCAAACTGTTTTACGCTGTCAAATATTTCTGGGATACGCGAATTTCCAATCCATTTGAATGATGTAGCAGACATTATTAATTCTATGCCGAGCATTACAAATATTCCTGCAAGAAAGAAAATTATGAAGTTAACTACAGTTGCAAGCGTGAATGTTACGCAATTTGCTGCACTGTACGCAAACAAAAGCGCTCCACCAATTATGTACGCAATTCCCTGAAAGTTGAACGTAGTTGCCATCATGTAGAATAAAGGATTTACAGGTTTAAGAAGTACTACTTCAAAACTTCCGTCACGGATATTGCTGTTTGTTGCCCAGAATATTCCGTTAAAGAATGTGCTTGAAAATCCAGTTGATAAAATGAATACGCTCTGAATAAGCATTACCTGGTAAAAATCCCATCCCGGAAAGCTCTGTCCGTTTGCATAAATCAAAAGTGTTACGAGAGGAAAAAGAATGTTTCCAAGAAAAGTAATGATAAGTCCAAGAATGAAATTTAACCTGTAGGATGTTTCAGTTATGAAAAGAGTCTTGAGGCATATTCCGTAAAGCTTAAAATATCTTTTTAATTTCATTATGCACCTACCCCGTTAAACCGTTTCATTGCTGACTTATACATGACACATGTAATTAAAAGAAAAATAATTACTGCAACAGCCTGAATTCCTACAATTTGTGTAAGTTCGTAACTTCTTCCTGCAAGTTCGTAACTTCCTGTACAAACTCGTGAAGGAACATAAAGCATATACTGGAACGGTAAAAAGAACAGAATCTTTTGCCAGTTGTCTCCAAAGAAAACAAGCGGAATCAGGGAACCGTTGAATACTGTCTGCAATGCCTGGAAAACTCCACGAATGCCTTCTGCACGAACAAACCAGAATGCCGTTAACCCAATGCAGTAATTTACAAGGAATGTCATGCAGAATCCAAGAGCAATTGAAATTATTGCAAGAATCCAGTGTTCTGGAATAAGGCTGATTTTAAATGCAAACATGAAAATCAAAAAGCACGGAAGGAATTCAAAAAAGAATCCTAAAACACGATGACCTAATTTCTGGGAAAATGCAAAAAGCTTATGATCAAGAGGACGTAATGCAAATGTCAAAAACTTTCCTGTACGGACAAGCATCTGTAAATTCCAGACTGCAAAATCCATTGTAAGATAACCGATAAGTGCATTTACACCAAAGTATGTGAGCATCTGTTCAAGTGTCATTCCGTTGATAACGGCATCAGCGCCACCCTGAGCAGAATAAACTGCTTTCCAGATGCAGTATTGTACAAGAAAATAAACTGGTCCTACAAAAATTGAAACCATTGAATGAGTTCTGTATGCGGCCCATTCCTTGTAGGTTACAACAGCTACAGCTTTTATTTTTCTTGCCTGATGTGAAATATAGTGAAAGAATTTACGCATCTTAATTCAATCCGCTCCACATGATGTTGCTTGCGTTATAAAGTCCGTCTGCAATCCACTGTCCTTCTGGATATGGTACGTACCAGCTTGCAACAAGTTTTTCCTTAGGATCTATTGTAAGACAGCATGAACCCCAGCCTTCGTGGAAGAATGTTCCTTTTGAATACTGATTGTCTGCTGTCCGGCGGATATCCGGTCCTAATGCATAATCACGGATTTTTCCGTTTGCACCCCATGTATATTCACCAACGTTTTCAAGATAACTCATTGTCATGCGTTCCAATGCTTTTCTTCCAATAATGCGAACACCTTCTTCTGTTTTGCCGTTATTCAAAAGCATGCGTCCGAATTTGTTAAGGTCAACTAGTGTGGAAATCATTCCGTTACCTGTTGTTGGCTTTGACATTTTATACCATCTGTTTGGATATTTTTTTGAAATGTCAGGACGTTTTCCTTTTGCGTAAGCCCTGTAATATTCATGCATTTCATCTATAGCATCAGGCCATTGTAGGAATAAACGCTTATCTGCTTTTTCACCCCATTCGTTTGAAAGTTCATTGTAATAGAATTCGTTTTCAAAACAAGTGTCTTTTAATCCGCATGGATCAATAATGTTTTTGTGAATCCATGTTTCTGCACGAACTCCTGTTACTCTTGTAATTACTTCGCCTAAAAGACAGAAACCGAAAGTACAGTAATTCCACTGTGTTCCCGGTTCACAATGCATACCGCTTCTCATTGCTCCACGAACCCATGTTTCTCCTTCGCGGGTATTGTCCCTTACAAAGTTCCAGTCCCATGGAGAATTGTACTCAAAATCAAAACAACCGCGGTCTGGGAAAAGACCTGAAGTATGACTAAGAAGATGAGCTATTGTAATTTCATTGAAAGGCTTGATGTTCATTTCCGTAAGTATTTCGCATACAGGCTGATTTGGACGAATGAATCCGTCTTCGCAAAGCTTGAATATTGCTGTTGCAGTAAACAGTTTTGTAATTGAATATATTCCGAACATTACATCCGGCTGCATTTGATTTTTTTCATCTGGTGCTGCTGATGAAGGTCCCATTGCTGAATGTGTAAAAATCTTACCGTCACGGCTAAGCATGTAACTTGCGGCAAGAAGTTTCTTTTCGTTCATAAGTCTGTTAAAGTGTAAATTAAGTGCATCCAATCTTGATGAATCATAATTTACGTCTTTGCAATCATAAGGTGTTTTTTCGTTGATTACTTCTGTCATTTTATTACTCCAGTCCGCTCCACATAACTGATGCAGCATTGAATACTGCTTCTGCATACCATTTTGATTCATCTACCCACGGCGTAAACCATACGGCAACCATATTTTCTACAGGATCCATAAGTAATGCACATGCACCTGAACCTTCGTGGAAGAATGAACCTTTGCTGAAGTGGCTGTCTGCATTCCATCTTGTGTCAGGTCCTAAAGCATACATTCTTGGTCCGCCTTTGTTTCCCCATGTATAGTCCTTAACTTCCTTGTAAATGTAATTTTCTGTCATGCGTTCAATTGCCTTGCGTCCAAGTACTCTTGTTCTGTCATCAGTTACGCCGCCGTTCAAAAGCATACGTCCGAACTTGCTTAAATCCTGTGCCGTAGACAGCATGCTTCCTGCTGTTCCCGGTATATGCATCCAGATTCTTTCGCTGTTTCCGAATATTTTTCCAGGTTCATAAGAATTAAGCCGTTCAATATATCTTTTGTCATTTTCATTCTGAATGTAAAAACGGTCTTTTAATTTCTGAATGTATTCAAGACTGATTTCGCCTCTGTCAATTTCACGGTTGTTGCATGTATCTGTCATTTTGCACGGTTCAAGTATTACTTTTCGGATGTAAGTTTCCGGTTCCATTCCAGTTACACGCTTGATGATTTCTCCAAGAAAGATGTAACCGAATGAACAGTATGCCCATTGTTCTCCAGGCTTATATGACATTCCTGCTTTAAGTGCTGCTTCTATCCAGTTGTCACCAGGCTTGCATTCAGCAACGTAGTCGAAGCATTCAAGGTATTTGTATGGATGAACTCCAATGTCAGGACGAATACCTGATGTGTGTGTCAGAAGATGTGCAATGTTTATTTCGTTAAACGGAGCATCTTTGAATTCCGGGATGATGTCACTTACAGGTTGTAATGGTCGAAGATATCCGTCTTCAAAAAGTTTGAATAATGCTGTTGCACAGAACAATTTTGTTATTGAAGCAATTCTGTGTATTGCATCTGTCACTAAAGGTCTTGTGTCTTCCGGAATATAACTTTGTTTTCCTATAGCCCTGTCTGCAAAAACTTTTCCGTTACGGCTTAAGCAGTAATTTGCTGACTGTAAGATATTTTTATCCATAAGGCGTTTGAAATGTCTGTCAACATATTCAAGTCGCGATTCATCGTAACCAACTTCTGATGGTTTTACTGTTTTTGTATTGCTCATATAATCCTGCTTATTATTTTATTCCGCTCCACATAACTGCAGATGCGTTAAAAAGTGCATCCGGGAACCAGCCTTCCTTTGCCCAAGGAATGAACCAGCTTGCAACCATTTTTTCTGTTGGGTCCATAAGTAAACAGCATGCACCGGAACCTTCGTGGAAGAATGAACCTTT
>JAZUKU010000065.1:0-6305 GCA_045643485.1 Treponema sp.
GAAACAAATTTCATAAGGCAGAAAGAAAAGAGTTCATTTTCAATCAAATAAATAATTCTCAGAATGATTGATGTAAAAACAGGTCTCAATATTTTCAATTAGAAAATGTTTCACGTGAAACATTAATTAATTGGGCAAAAAAAATCCGGGCAAGCCTTTCGACCTGTCCGGTGTCTGATGGGTTTTACGAATCAGAAAGAAATTGTCGGGAGTACAATTCCTGCTGATTTCTTGATTTTTAATTAGCGTGCAACTTATACTACATTCAAGCAAAAGAGCTGCACTATCCCCTTGCTTTAGACAGAGTATACACTATATTTATGGTTTTGTCATCAGAAAAAATAAAAAAAACACAACTTTTTTCAGATTTTTTTAATTTTCCTACTAAAAGTTGTGTTATTTCTTTGTGTTATATAGAATTATATAATTTTAACTATTAATTTGTATCGTCTTCGCTTTCGTCTTTGGCAATTCTGTCAATTCCAACAACATAATCTGGTGGAGTAATGTCTACAACACGTACTCCGGAAGAAGATCTTCCCTGTTTTGAAATTGATGAAGCTTCAACGCGAAGTGAAATGCCCTGGCTTGTAATACACATGATTGTATCTGATTCCTTAACAGTAAGGGCTCCAATAATTTCACCTTTATCGTCTACGTTACCAAATACTCTCTGGCCGCCGGTGCCTCTTCCGTGAGCATTGAATTCTTCGAATGCAACACGCTTACCTGCACCGCGTTCTGTAATCACGAGCATTTCTGAATCAGGAAGAACATTGATTGCTGCACAAAGTTCATCACCTTCTGCAAGCTTCATTCCGTTAACACCACGGCTTGCCCTGCCCATTGAACGAACATCTTCTTCGTTAATGCGCAATGCCTGACCTCTGCGGCTTATGAGCATAAGTTCAAGCTTACCTGTAGAAAGAACTGTGCTTACAAGTTTGTCTCCGTCATCAAGACGAGCTGCCTGCATACCGCGAGCCTTTGCATTTCTGAATTCAATAGTCGGAGTCTTTTTAACAATACCGTTTGCAGTTGCCATGAATAAATATTCTGTATCACTGAATTCCTTTATTCTTTCAACTGTTGTAATTTCTTCGTTAGCAGTTACGGCAAGTAAGCTCTTGATATGTGAACCGCGGCTTGTCTTGCTTGCTTCAGGAATTTCATGAACTTTAATCCAGTAAGCTTTTCCTGCATTTGTTATGAACATCAAGTGATCGTGTGTTGAAGCTACGAAGCACTGGTTGATGTAATCTTCTTCAACAAGCTTTGCAGAAATTGAACCTTTTCCGCCACGACCCTGCATCTTGTACTGACTTACAGGAACTCTCTTTATGTAACCAAGCTTTGAAATAAGAATTACCATGTCTTCTTCTTTAATCATATCTTCGACATTAATATTTTCTATTTCGCTTGCTACGATATCAGTCTTTCTTTCGTCACCGAATTTTTCTGCAAGTTCATTTGTTTCATCTTTAATCTTCTGCAAGATTTTTTCGTGATGATCAAGTAAATCCTGCAGGTAATCAATCCATGCCTGAAGTTCCTTGATTTCTTTCTGTAAATCTTCAACCTGTAAATGAGTGAGGCGCTTAAGCTGCATATCAACAATTGCCTGTGCCTGTTCTTCATCAAAGGTGAATCTTTTCATCAACTGAGCTTTTGCATCTTCAGTATCACGGCTGCCTTTAATTATTTTGATAACTTCATCAATATTGTTGATTGCTGTAATCAATGCTTCCAGAATGTGCATACGGTGTTTTGCAACGCGCAAATCATATTCTGTACGGCGTGTAATTACTTCGTCACGATGGTTAACAAAATACTGGATTATCTGTTTAAGCGTAAGAACTTCCGGCTTTAAGTAGCGTGTTCCGTCTTCTTTTGGAATTGGAACAAGTGCCAGGTTAATTACGCCAAAGTTTGACTGAAGATCAGTTTTTGTAAAAAGCTGATTAAGTACAATCTTTGTAATTGCACCTTTCTTTAAGTCTACAACAAGACGCATTCCTGAACGGTCAGAAGATTCATCGTTTGCATTTGTAATACCGTCAATCTGTTTGTCACGAACAAGCTCTTTAATTCTGCGGATGATGTTTGTTGTGTTTACGCCATAAGGAACTTCTGTAAATACAATTGATTCCCTTCCGTGCTTGTCTGTTTCGATTGTAAACTTTGAGCGGATTGTAATTTTTCCACGGCCGGTAGAATATGCTTTCTTAATTCCTTCCTTACCGTAGATAATACCGCCTGTTGGGAAATCAGGTCCCTTTATGTGCTGCATCAGTTCATCAACTGTAATGTCATTGTTATCGATGTATGCACTGATTGCTCCGGCTACTTCCTTAAGGTTATGTGTAGGCATATTTGTTGCCATACCTACAGCAATACCGGTTGTACCGTTACACAAAAGGAACGGGAACTTTGCAGGAAGAACAGCAGGTTCATCACAGGTGTCGTCAAAGTTACGAACCATGTCTACTGTTTCTTTGTTTATGTCAGCAACCATTTCTTCGGTAATCTTTGACATTTTTGCTTCTGTATAACGGTAAGCTGCAGGAGGGTCACCGGCAATAGTACCAAAGTTACCCTGAGGAGTTACTGTTGTATATCTTTGAGCAAAGTCCTGTCCAAGACGAACAAGTGCATCGTAAACTGAAGCGTCTCCGTGCGGATGGTAATGACCTAAAACTTCACCGACAATAGTTGCACATTTTTTTGTCTTACCGCCGGAAGCAAGATGAAGAGTGTCCATTGCGTACATGATGCGGCGGTGTACAGGTTTAAGACCATCACGAACATCAGGCAATGCACGCTGAACAATTACAGACATTGAGTAGTCAATGTAAGCCTGTTTAACTTCTGCTTCAATCGGTATTTTTATTACTGTTCCACCTTCTGGTGTCTTTGTTTCTTCCAACATCTCTTGTTCCTATATATTAAATATCCAAATTAGCATAGCTTGAATTATCTTCAATGAAGTGGCGGCGAGGTTCTACTTCTTCGCCCATACATACAGTAAAGATTTTATCTGCAGCAATTGCATCCGGTACTGTAACAACACGCATCTTGCGGTGAGCAGGATCCATTGTTGTTTCCCAAAGCTGTTTTCCGTCCATTTCACCAAGACCTTTGTAGCGCTGAACGTCTGCTTTTTCACGCTGGTCACCAAGTGCTTCAAGTGCAGCATCTCTTTGTGCATCTGAATAACAGTAAACAGGTTCCTTCTTTCCAAGCTGAACCTTGAACAAAGGAGGCATTGCTAAGTAAACATATCCTTTTTCAATTACTTCAGGCATATAGCGGAAAAAGAATGTAAGCAGCAAAGTTCTGATGTGTGAACCGTCGACATCGGCATCAGCCATAATTATTATTTTGTGATAGCGAATTTTTTCAATATTGAAATCTTTTCCAAAACCGGCACCAAGTGTTGCAATAACTGGTTCCAGCTTATCATTGTTCATTACTTTTTCCGGACGAACTTTTTCTACATTAAGCATTTTTCCCCAAAGAGGAAGAATTGCCTGAGTCTTAGGGTCCCTTCCCTTCTTTGCAGAACCGCCTGCAGAATCACCTTCGACTATGTATACTTCGCACTGTTCCGGATCTTTTAAAGAACAGTCAGAAAGTTTTTCCGGTAAGCCAAAACTGTCAGAGAAAGACTTTTTTCTTGAAGCATCTTTTGCCTTGCGTGCAGCAATACGTGCACTTGCTTCACCAACAGCTTTTTCAAGAATCATTTCTGTAATCTGAGGATTCTGTTCAAAATACTGAGTAAGCTTATCTTTAACAAGACCGTCTACGTAACTGCGTACTTCTGTGTTTCCAAGCTTTGTCTTTGTCTGGCCTTCAAACTGCGGTTCCGGAACTTTTACCGAAAGAACTGCAGTTAAACCGGCACGTACATCGTCACCGGTAAGCTTTTCGTCTTTATCAATTTTTTTCTGAAGCTTTGCGTTGTTTTCAAGGAACTTATTCATTACGTAAGTAAGCGCATTCTTAAAGCCGTCAAGATGTGTACCGCCTTCGTGAGTGTTAATGTCGTTTACGTATGAATAAATGTTTTCTGCATAACCGTCGTTATACTGCAGCGAAAGTTCCATAAGAACATCATTTTCTTCGCCGCTTATGTAAATTGGTTCTGGAGGAACAATATTCTTTCCTTCATTCAAGTAAGTTACATAATGCTTTATACCGCCGTCAAACTTAAATACAACTTCCTTTGGATTTTCAAGGCGTTCATCCCTGAATACAATATTGATTCCAGGGTTAAGGAAAGCAAGTTCCCTTAAGCGTACAGAAAGTGTTTCAAAATTATATGTTGTTGTTTCTGTAAAGATTGTAGAGTCAGCCTTCCAGCGGATTGTAGTACCGTGTCTGTCAGTTTCGCCAATTACGTCAACCTTTGACTTAGGAATACCTTCTGCATATTTCTGGAAATGAACTTTACCGTCAACACAAACCGTAGCTTCCATCCAGAAAGAAAGTGCGTTAACGCAGGCAACACCTACACCGTGCAAACCGCCCGAAACTTTGTAAGAACCTTTGTCAAACTTACCGCCGGCATGAAGACGTGTAAGAACCAGTTCAAGAGCACTTACTTTTTCAACAGGATGAATACCAACCGGAATACCACGACCGTTGTCTTCTACGCGGACAATATCATCTTTTTCAAGAGCAACAGTAATAGTGTCACAAAAGCCTGCCATGGCTTCATCAATACTGTTATCAACTACTTCATAAACAAGATGATGCAATCCCTGTGGTCCCGTAGAACCTATATACATACCCGGACGCTTACGTACTGCTTCCAGACCTTTTAATACTTGAATGCTACTAGCTGAATAAGAATCACCCATTTTTCTAATCCTTTTTTAAAGTGCGCAAATTTCGCCTATAATAGAAGAATATGTAAATTCAGTATACCTATATTGAAAGAAAAAGTAAAGGCGAGTTATAATAAGCGCATGAGCGAACACAATTATCGTGTCTTCTGGGACGAAGCACTTAAGCAGATACATGAAGAATACAGGAAACAGGGCCTCGAAAATGAATTCAAGCTTTGGTTCAACATGGATTATGTAGAAGATACACTTTCTTCAATAACAGTTTCTGTTCCTTCTGAATTTATGTGGGCAACAATGTCTTCTAAAGGATATGTAACTGCTTTAGTTGAAAAGATTCATGAACTTTCGGGACAGACAATTGCCTTAAATTATATTGTAAAAAGCAAGCCAATGAGTTTTTCTGAACCGGAAGAATCTTCAGAACAGGCAAAACAGCCACAGTCTGAATCTAAAAATGTTTCTGATAACAGTACCGCTTCTGAACCGGCTCCAGTTAAAAAACATCCGCAGCTTGTAGAAAATTATACTTTTGATACATTCGTTCCTGGCGAAAACAGTGCTTTTGCTTACAATGCTTCTTTGGCCGTAGCAAAAAATCCTGGTAAAGCATATAATCCTATACTTATATATGGTGGTGTTGGCTTAGGAAAGACTCACCTTATGCAGTCAATCGGAAACTACATCTATAAGGAAAAAGGTTCTTCCGTAAAAATATGCTATGTAAGTGCAGAAAATTTTACCAACGAATTTACAGCTTCAATAGCAAACAAAACAATCGAAAAATTCAAGGCTAAATACAGAAAGCTTGATGTTCTTCTTCTTGACGATATTCACTTCCTGCAGAACAAAAAAGGCATTCAGGAAGAATTATTCTATACTTTTGAAGAATTATATAACAACAAGAAACAGATGGTCTTTACATGCGATAGGCCTATTACTGAGCTTAAAGATATAGAAGAACGCTTAAGGACAAGATTCTCCCGCGGAATGTCACTTGATCTTCTTCCACCTAATTATGAAACAAGATGCGCAATCATCCAGAATAAGCTTAAAATTGCTGAAAAAGATATTCCTCTTGAAGTAGTAAATTATATTGCAAAAAATGTTCAGACTAATGTCCGTGACCTTGAATCCTGCCTTACAAAAATGATTGCTTATCTGGACATAATCAAAAAGCCTTTGACTATAGAAATTGCCCAGGATCAGTTAAGGGATATGATCAATCAGCCTTCAAGCGGAACAATTACAATCGAAACAATTCAGAAGGTTGTTGCTGATCATTATAACATTTCAATAAGCGACATAAAGAGCAAGAAAAAGCCTCAGAAATACGTTTTCCCGCGTCAGATTGCAGTTTATATTGCAAGACAGATAACAGAATATTCCTTCCCTGAAATCGGCAACGAATTTGGCGGAAGAGATCATACAACAATAATGCACAGCTTTGAAAAA
>JAZUKU010000066.1:0-14975 GCA_045643485.1 Treponema sp.
TTTTCCCAATCTGCGGTGAATTCAGTCAGAATATCTTACGCAATGCACTTAAGGATTTAATTCCTGCTTCTGCATTCAATACACTTCCTGAATCAAAGTACAAGCTTGCTGACTTGCCTGTACGTCCGCCAATCATGTGTGCCGGTTGTCCTCACCGCGGAATGTTCTATGCATTGAGCAAACTTAAGGTAAATGTTCTTGGTGACATTGGATGCTACACACTTGGTTCAGCAGCACCTCTCAGCGCAATCGATATGGTTCTTTGCATGGGAGCTTCAATTTCCGGCTTACACGGATGGAATAAGGCTAAGGGCGAAGAAGGCGAAAAGAATACAGTTGCTGTAATCGGTGACTCAACATTCATGCATTCAGGTATGACTGGTCTTGCTTCAATCGCTTACAATCAGTCTAATTCAACCGTAATCATTCTTGACAACAGCATTACCGGTATGACTGGACACCAGCAGAATCCTACTACAGGAAAAAATCTTTACGGTGACCCGGCCGGACGCGTTAATCTTGAAGCACTTGCAAAAGCTATGGGCATTAACAGAGTACGCGTTGTTGACCCATACAACATTGCTGAATGTGAAGCTGCAGTTAAAGAAGAACTTGCTGCAGAAGAACCAAGCGTAATCATAAGCCGCCGTCCATGTGCTCTTCTTAAGGAAGTTAAGCATAATCCTCCTCTTAAAGTTAACACAGAAAAATGCAAGAGCTGCAAAATGTGTATGAAGATTGGCTGTCCTGCAATCAGCATGAAGGACGGAAAAGCTCATATCGATGACACATTGTGTGTTGGCTGCGGTGTTTGTACACAGATGTGTAAGTTTGACGCTTTGACTAAATAAGATTTTCAACCGGACACTTTGTGCCGGTTAAAATCACTATGAACACGACACAGTTTTTACTGTGCGTGCCAAATCAATTTCAAGGCGACAGTTCTTTTGAACTGCGTCTTAAATCGCAGCGGCTGCCATTCGACAGCCGTTTGTTTATTCATCATGAATTTAAAAACAAAAAAGGCATTGGATAACCCAATGCCCTTTTTGTTTACAGCCATAATAACTGTAAATTAAGAATTACAGTGTAGGATATTTATCAAAGTAAGCCTTAGTTTCCTTAGCAACAATACCGCTAAGAGCAATCAAAGCAATACAGTTTGGAATAGCCATAAGACCGTTGAAGATATCAGCAATTTTAAATACCTGTTCAACCTTGAAGTAAGGACCAATTGCTACAACAAGAATGTAGAGCCAGCGGTAAACCTTAACAAGACCAGTTTTGTTTGGTGTTAAGTATTCAAGACACTTTTCTGAGTAGTAGTCCCATCCAAGAATAGTTGTAAATGCAAAGAATACAAGACAAAGCATAAGAAGGAACTGAACGCTCTTTCCGTCACCGCCAAGTACTCTTGAGAAAGCTGCAGAAGTTAAAACAGCACCTTCAGCACCAGCATTCCAAGCTTCAACACCACCAATGATGTCACCGTAGAAAGCAAGAACAACTGAAAGACCAGTCATTGTACAAATGATTAATGTATCAATTACAGTACCAGTCATGTTAACAAGACCCTGTTCAACAGGTTCGTTTGTCTGAACTGCAGAAGCTGCGATTGGAGCAGAACCAAGACCTGCTTCGTTACTGAAAATACCACGTGCAATACCTTTCTGCATAGAGTCAGTAATCTGTTTGAAAACAAAGCCCATAGCACCGGCACCAACAGCTCTCCAACCAAATGCGCTCTTGAAGATAAGTACAAATGCTGCAGGAATCTTTGTAGCATTCATGATAAGAACTGAAAGTCCAAGGAATACGTAAATGATAGCCATAGCAGGAACAACTTTTTCTGCTACCTTAGAAATACGCTTGATACCGCCAATAATTACAAGAGCAGAAGCAACAGTAACTATAATACCGCCGATAACTGTTGACCAAGTAAAGTTGTTACCACCAATTGAGAAAGCAATGTTAGCGTTTGTAGGGTCAAATGCATTGTTGATAGCAGAAGTAATACCGTTGATCTGAGTCATTGTACCAATACCCATGATACCGGCAAGAGCACCAAGAACAGCAAATAATACTGCGAGCCACTTCCACTTAGGACCCATACCCTTTTCAATAGTATAGAAAGGACCGCCAAGAATATGACCGTCTTCCTTAACTTCACGATACTTGATTGCAAGCATACATTCAGCATATTTTGTTGCTGTACCAAGAATAGCTGCAACCCACATCCATAAAAGTGCACCAGGACCGCCTGCAACAATAGCTGTAGCAACACCTACAATATTTCCAGTACCAATTGTTGCTGAAAGACCTGTACCCAAAGCAGCAAATCCAGAAAGTTCACCGTGACCTTCATTGTCTTTGAAAATAGATTTGAAAGCACGGCCAAGTTTTGTAAACTGAATGCCTTTTGAACTGATTGTACAAATTACACCAGTTGCAAGAATGAGGATAATTGTCGGAATACCCCAGACAATATCATCAAGTTTGATAATGATTTCTGTAAACATTTTTTCTTCCTTCCATAAAAAAATCACTTTAAAGAGTACCACAGCAAATATTTAATTGCAAGGTAACTTCTTATAGTATCGGGAAAAAAGAAGAATATCTTTATCTTTGGAATTTACAGAAAAATCAATAAAAAAGCCGGAAAAACATATGTAATTCCGGCCGTAAAAGTAAAAATCAGTAAAAAAGGCTATTCAAGCTTGAATGAAGAAATAAGCTTAGAAAGGTCATCAATACCAGTCTGGTTCTTCTGGGAAGAAGAAGTAACGTTGTCCATAGCAGACTGAATGCTCTTGATGCTGTTTGCCATTTCATTCATATGGTTAGTGATTTTAGAAGTAACTTCAGAAAGAAGCTTCATTTCAGTAAGTACCTGTTCACCGCCGGCAAGCATTTCTGCTGAACCTTCGGATACAGTAACAGTTGAATCATTGATGTTTTTGATTGCGTCAAGAACCTGCTTGTTACCCTGAGCCTGTTCAGTCATTGTATTCATGATGACTTCTTCCTGAGTCTTAACAGTCTGGGCAAGATCGTAAATAATTTCAAACTTCTGCTGAACTTCTTTTGTGTTCTTTGTTACAGTTTCAATTTCTGCAGAAAGATTCTTTAAGTTGTCGGCAATAGATTTACCCTGTGCACTTGACTGTTCTGCGAGCTTACGGATTTCGTCAGCAACAACGGCAAAACCTTTTCCGGCTTCACCAGCGTGTGCAGATTCGATTGCAGCGTTCATGGCAAGAAGGTTTGTCTGGCTTGCAATAGTCTGAATAATTGTACTTGCTTCAAGAAGTGCAGCTGACTGATTGATGATGCTTTCTGAAGTTTCTACTGCAGTCTGTACTGAATCACGACCTTCTTCAGAAGCACGGCCAAGTTCGTTAACGGCGGTACTGTTCTTTTCAAGAATCTGATTGATACTGTTGATGTTAGCAACCATTTCCTTAACTGCAGTAGAAGATTCTTCAACAGCAGCAGCCTGTGTATCAATGTTATTGTTAAGGTCATGCGTTCTTGCAATAATCTGGGTAACGGAAGCGTTTGCTTCTTCAACACCGGCAGACTGATTGTTCATTTCGTCGTGAACAGATTCAATTGTTTCAGTAATTGCCTTGATTTCCTGAGCGGCAGCATTCATTTCTTCTTCAAGAGCAGAAGCAGTTTTTGTTGAAAAATCTACTGAGCCCTTAAAGTTTAAGAGCATCTTTCTTGTAAACTCCTGGAAAGCATTCAAGTTGTTGGCAAGTTCACCAAATTCACAGCGGATGATAACAGGAATCTTTTCTGTCATATAATTGCGTTCAGAAAGGTCAGAAGAAAATTTGTTTACAAGATAAGTGTAAGTCTTAACGTCGCGTAACTGGAAGTACAAATCAAGACAGCCGAATATAGCAGTAAAAATTGCAAAAGGCGTAATTGTAAAAAGCAGAAGCTTTTTTATATCAATCATACGGTTTCCAGGAACATCAATAATTGCTTCAACAATAAACAAAAGTCCAAGCAAAACCATAATGATTACAATAATTGATCTTAAGATAAGAGGGAAAGTCTGATATTTTTTTTCGTAAGGAAGCCAGACAAGTTCCTTTTCCATAGTCGAAAGGAAAAGAATGTAGAAAAAAACACCAAAGATGCTCATTACACCCATCATAAGTGCAAATGCAAAGAACAAAGGTGAAGTACCACTGAATGCAGAAAATACGATACCTTTTTTAAGAGCAGTATTTATAGTAATAATTGGAGTAAGGATAAAAAATACACCAGGAATGGCAATAGACAGTAATTCAGTGCGTTTTAACCAGACATTCAGTTTATGAATTGCCAGTTCAGAACCGTCGTATTTTGCAATAAGAGAGTTCATATTCCTGTAAGTTAAAATACAAGATATAACAGAAGCAATAAGTACAAAATAGAAAAAAGGAATATTCAGCATTACCTGAACTTCCAGTCTTGCAAAACCCTTAGTAGCAATGGATAGGAACAGAAAGACAAAGTAAGGTAAAAGATATTCCAATAAGAGAAATACTAAAACTTTTTTTGAAAGCTTTTTGTTACTGCCAGATACAGCAGCATTTTTTGAGGAAAATAAACTCATAAAATCATCTCCTTATATATAAATGGACGAATCCTTATTTATTCTAACATTATTTTTTAAAAATGACAAATAATTAAAAAATGTTTTACAAAGAGAAAATTTGGAGAAAAGTATGAATTCTGCCGAAAATAAAAGAAGGTTTTTGTTTAAAAATATGTTTAAGGGAAGAAGATTTACAGTAATTATTATAAGCCTCTTTTTTTGTATGGTAAGACTGTCAGCAATAGAGTCTATATTTGAACCTGCGCCAATTGAATTTTTAAGAAAAGCCTATCCTGATTATACTTTCCGTTCTTCGTATGATGATAAATTTTCCGACTGGGTATTACATATATATAAAGGAAACAAAGCTATAGATTTATTCTGGGCAGAAGGAAGGCTTCTTCCGCAGGATAAGCTTGGAGAAAAAGCCAAATACGAAAAACTGTTGTACTGGTATCCGGACAAAGCATATGATCCCGCAACTTTTACGCAGAAAAACATCGAGCATATTAAGGAAGTGACATCTAAAGAAAGCAGGCAGAATTCAAATATTACACCACCGTTCTTTTTTGATTTTATTTATGACAGCAAGACACAGCTTAACCTTGAAGAACATATTGTTGGTATAAAGTTTCTTGGATTCAGACTGAATGTACATGAAAGAATTAAGGATTCCGTTAAGAAAATAGAAGCTGAAATAAAGGAGGCTGCTTTAACAGACAAAGAAACAGCTGATCTTTTAAAAAAACTTGATTCAGTAGGCGGTTATAACTGGCGCTCAATTTCGGATTCGGGAAGCCGTTCATTCCACAGTCTTGGAATAGCAGTAGATATTCTTCCAAAGAAATGGAATCAGAAAAATGTATACTGGAGCTGGAGACATGACTGGGATCCGGATAACTGGATGATGGTTCCGCTGGACAAAAGATGGTCTCCTCCGCAGAAAGTAATAGAAATTTTTGAAGACAATGGCTTTATCTGGGGTGGTAAATGGATTGTCTGGGATCAGATGCATTTTGAATACAGACCGGAGCTGCTCATATATAAGAAGGAAATAAACAAACGTAATTCCAATAAATAAAGACTAAAAACATAAAGTGTATTATAATTACTTAATTTAAAAGGAAATAAAAGGTATAAACATGAAAAAATTTTTGTTGATTTTGCTAACAGCTTTTCTCTTTTTTACAGGATGTGACAGAATTCGTCTTGTAAAGGTGGGAATACTCCAGTTTAACAATTCTGTTGAGCAGAATGACACATATAAGGGAATAATTGATGGTCTTAGAAAAGAAGGCTATATAGACAAAAACAATATTGATATTGAATACGTTAAGGCTGAAGGAGATTTTTCTTTTTGCGTAACAAAGCTGGAAGAATTCATTTCTGAAGGATACAACCTGATTGTTACTATAGGAAAAGAACCTTCAGAAGTAGCAACAAACCTTTCTTCTACAGTTCCAGTTATTTTTGCATGCGTAGATGATCCGGTAAGTGCTAACCTTGTAGAAAGTACGGAAAAACCAGGAACAAATGCAACCGGTTCTTCAGACTTTCCGCCATGTGAATCTCTTGTAAAGACAATAAAGCAAATACTTCCAAAAGCAAAACGAATTGCCTGTCTGTATAACGCAAAGGATGACTTTTCAAACAAACAGGTAAAGGCATTGAAAAAGGCTTGTGAAGACGAAAAGCTTACCTGTATAGACACAGGTGTTACAGATGTAATAAATATTGAAGCAAAGATAACTGAACTTAAGGGAACTGCAGCAGGCATATACTTACCAAATGACAAAATGATAACTGACAATATGACTGTAATAAGCGCAACTGCAGACAGACTTAAAATTCCTCTTTTCTGTAACAGCAAGGATCTGCTTCCGTTGGGTGCACTTGCTTCTGTAACTTCTAACTATTATGAAATTGGAAAAAAGACAGCTTCTTCAATAGTAGCAGTTTTATTCCGTGCAGAAGATCCTTCAGAAATACCTGTTATCTTAAGCCAGGAAAGTGAATTTGATTACAGCCCTATTACTTCAGAAAAACTTGGTCTTGAAATACCGGAAGAGCTTAAGGGATAAGAATATTTGTAATAAGCGTTAAAAAAGGACTTCTTAGGAGAATAGAATGATAAGGCTTCTTGCCAGGATTTTTATAAAGGATTCATCAAATTACGCTGATAGTGATGTTCGCAACAAATACGGTGTTTTGTGCGGCGGACTAGGTATTTTTATAAACATTCTGCTTTTTGTTTTTAAATTCATATTTGGAACAATTGCTGCTTCTGTTGCAATGGTAACTGATGCTTTCAACAATTTATCTGATGCAGCTTCTTCTCTTATAAGCATTCTTGGATTTAAACTTGCTGCAAAAAAGCCTGATCCGCAGCATCCTTTTGGACACGGAAGGCTTGAATATATTTCGGGACTGATAATTTCTTTCCTTATTCTGTTGATGGGATTTGAGCTTATTACAGATTCTATTGGTGCTATTAAAAATCCATCTCCTGTAGAAGGCGGAATTGTTCCTGTTATCGTAATGTGTGCGGCTATTCTTGCCAAGCTTTACATGTATGTTTACAACCATGGCGTTGGAAAGAAAATAAATTCAGTATCGCTTGAGGCTACTGCTAAAGATTCTTTGAGCGATATGATTTCTACGTTTGTTGTAATTGGTTCGATTGTCGCCTCACGGTTTACTTCTTTGCCGGTGGACGGAATTGCCGGCGTTGTAGTTGGTGCGTTTATTATTAAAACAGGTATTGAGGCTGCAGTAGAGACTATACGGCCTTTGCTTGGTATGCCGCCAGAAAAGGAGCTTGTCGATGCAATTGAAAAGGAGCTTCTTGCTCATGAACCAATCTGCGGTATGCATGATCTTGTTGTGCATGACTACGGTCCTGGAAGACTGATGATTACTTTGCATGCAGAGGTTCCTGGTGACAGGAATATTTTTGATCTGCATGATGTCATTGATAATGCTGAAGTTGATATTTCTAAGAAAATCGGCTGTCATATTACAATTCATCTTGATCCTATTGATGTTAACAATGCTCGTCTTGCTGAACTTAAAAATGTTATTACAGAAGAATGTAAAAAGATTGATGAAAACATTAAGTTCCATGACGTACGCATGGTTCCGGGTAACACCCATACAAATTTAATTTTTGATATCGTTAAGCCTTTCAGTTTTAAGGGAAGTGATGAAGAAATTGCGGGGCTTATTAAAAATAACATACATGACCGCGTTAATGACGTTTTCTGCGTCATAACTGTTGATCATCCGTATGTTTGATATATCTGCTAGAGTTTAGTTTATTCAGGAGTAAGAGTATGAAGAAATTCTTTGCAATTATATTTTTATTTATTCTGCCGTTCGCATGTTTTGCACAGCTTAAATCTAAAGTCTGTGTCGTAAGGGAAGTTTTTTACGAACAGACTATTGAGGATATGCAGGAATTTGCAGATGATTTTGCCAAACACGGTGAAAAAGATTTAGCAAATGCGCTGGAAAAATATCTTGACGGCGGAAGCTTTGGTTCAGGTTTTGTTTACGTAGCACCTGATGGAAAAAATTACATCATTACAAACCGTCATGTTGTTGAACAGGCAAAGACATGCAATATTGAATTTTCCAATCCGGACGGTTCTGTTTCAAAATATGAAGGACTTACAATTCTTGCAGTAAGTCAGGATATTGATCTTGCTATTCTTGCATTCCCTCCTGATGTTCAGCCATTTAAGGAAGGACTTCCTTTTTACGCAGGTCCTATTTCGGACGGTGATCTAGTTTACACGGCAGGCTTTCCTGCTTTCGACGGAGAGCCTTCATGGCAGCTTGGAACGGGTAATGTATCCAATGCAGAAGCAAAAATTTCCAAACTTATTAATCCTGAAATTACAACGCTTATTCAGCATTCGGCACAGGTTGACCCTGGTAACTCTGGAGGTCCTCTTCTTAGAAAAACAAAGAGCGGTGAATATGTAGTTGTTGGTGTTAACACATGGAAGGCTTTGAACAGACAAGCCGCAAACTTTTCGTTACCGGCTCTTGTTGTTCAGGATTTTATCAGGACAACTCTTACTAAATCAAATGTAAAGGATCCTCTAACAGCTGTTAATGAACGTGCTGCTGCGTTTGAAGAAATTGTTGCAGACTGGGATGCAGAATACGAAGATATAGTTCCATACATCTCTATGGATTTTGTTGCAGATTTTGGAAAAGATATTTTCAATAATGTTCTTAAAAAAGGTTCTGCAAATACAAAAAAGACTATTGTAAATGAATTCCTGTTTGAATCACCAATAGCCGGATTCCGTTATGCAATTGCATGGCATATTTTCTCTGAATACCACAAGAACGACAAGTCTTCTTCAGATGACGAAATTACTTTGTATGGATTTGAAGTTACTGAACCTGAAGAAGACGATGAAACTATCGAAGTAATTTATAATCTCCCTGGAACAAAAAAAATCGTAAGGTCTGAATGGATTTACGAAAACGGTATATGGCAGCTTTATTCGTTCGAGTATGGAAAAAATACAAAACCTAAGGCAAAACCAGAAAAGAAGAAAAAACAGAAGGCAGAAAAGAAAGCAAAGCCTGAAGAAGAAGCTGTTGAAGAGCCGTCAGAAGAAGATACTGACAGTGAAGAAGATTCAGACATAGGCTTTGACAGTGGCAACTTAATTTCATTCCCTGGAAGATTTACGGTAATAGGCGGCTTTACGGGTAACGTAGACTTCTTCAGACATCAGAATATTCTGGAATATTTTGGTGAAGATTTTATTGAATACATAAAGGGTGAATGGAATATAACAAATATCTTTGCCATGAACTGTCAGTTTAAGGTAAGAAATAAATTCATTACTGTAGAAGATGAAGATCCGTTATTAGGCTACTACCTGCTGGTTGGTGCTCAGTTACAGGTTCCGTTTAACTTTGGAAAATTTGGCATAATGCCTTTTGCAAACATAAATTTTGGTCCGCAACTGACACATTCTAATACAGAAGATACAGCATCAAATGTAAAATTATATCTTTCTGCTTCTTCTGAAGTTGCTTTAAGATTCTTCCTTCCACAGGATAATGGTTCGGCACTTTTCCTGGACATAGGCGGACTTTACGAACTTAATATGGATCCTGATCAGAAAGGTGAATATTTCTTCCACGATGCGAAGTATAAGTTCCTGATTGATGTTGGTATAAGTTTCTAAAATAAATTACTCAAGACCGGTAGCTTCGTCGATGCCCATCATGATGTTCATGCACTGAACTGCGGCACCCGAAGCTCCTTTTCCTAAATTATCAAACTGTGATGTTACCGTAACGCGTTCATCATTTCCGCATACAAAAATACGCATGTTGTTTGTACCGGCAAGTGTATTTGCAGGAATGAATGGTGTTTCGAGCGTGCCTTCTCCCATAAAGCCTGCAACCTTAACAAAATGAGCTCCTTCATAATGCTTGCAGTAAGCGTCGTATATTTCGCGTGCGGTAAGTTTTTTTGCAAGAAGTCTTGTGTAGAAAGAAATCGTAACAGTCATTCCGTTAAAGTAATCACATACGTATGGATTAAAGATAGGGGCATACTGTAAACCGCTTATCTTCTGCATTTCAGGAATGTGCTTGTGTGTCTGTGTCAAACCGTAAAGTCTTGGAGAATCAAACTGCTTGTCGCGGCCTTCTTCTTCATACTGTGCAATGCCTTTTTTACCGGCGCCGCTGTATCCGGAAACTGCGTGGCATACTACAGGATAATCTGCTGGAACAATTCCGGCTTTTGTTAACGGATAAACTATTGAAGCAAAACCGCTTGCGTAACAGCCAGGAACAGCAACTCTGTTTGAAGAAATAATCTTGTTTCTGAATTCAGGGCCTAATTCAGCAAAACCGTAAGCCCAGTCAGGATTTGTTCTGTGTGCTGTAGAGGCGTCAATTATTCTTGTCTTAGGATTTGTACAAAGTGCAACTGCTTCAATTGAAGCTGCATCCGGTAAGCAGAGGAAAGTAAAGTCGCTTTCGTTAATGAACTTGCGTCTTTCGTCTGCATCCTTGCGTTTATCTTCGGAAATCTGCATTATTTCAATGTCTGTTCTTCCGGCAAAGCGTTCAAAAATCTTTAAACCAGTTGTTCCTTCTTTTCCGTCAATAAATACTTTGTATGCCATAAAGCGCCTCTTTCTATAGAATTGCCTTATCATAATAAGAATTAAAATTATATGCAATTGTATTTAAAACTTAGTTTTTGTATATTAAACATAGAGAGTGAGGAAGAGTGTTTATCTATAGAAAGGAAGGTTTATATGCTCAGAAAAATCTGTATTCTTCTTACAGTATTATTTTTATTGTGTTCATTCAGCTGTAAAGCAGAAAAGAAAAACATAAACGCAAATGTTAAGGAAACAGCACCTTTTGAAACAAAGGAAGATGTTTTTGAAGTTCAGTCATTTACACCGGAAGATGAACTGCCGGTACAGGTAAAGTTTCCGCAGATTCAGATTCAGTTTACGGAACCTGTTGTAGCCTTAAAAGAACTTGGTCAGACAGCAGAAAAAAGCGACTTAATCAAAATAGAACCGCCTCTTGAAGGAAAATTCCGCTGGTTAGGCACAAGCCTTTTATGTTTCGAAAGCAAGAACGCCGTAATTCCGCAGAAGGAATACACAGTAACGGTAAGCAATAAGCTTAAATCAGCATCCGGTAAAAAAATTTCCGGACAGCTGGAATATAAATTCCATTCAGAAAAGCTTGAAATGGTTTCTGTTATCGCAGGTTACGAAGCCATTGAAAAAGGTGAAATTGTAGACCAGAAAGATGTTCCAGTCGAATACGCAAAACAGATAAAGGTTTTCTTCAACGCCCCTGTAAATGCAAAGCTTATGGAAAAACAGCTTCAGGTTACAACTGTTAGAGGCGACCCGTACTCATTCAGCACAGAAAAGGATACAGACAATTCCATAATTCTTAAACTGAAAGAGCTTCCTGAAGAAAATACAGAAATATTCATTAAGCTTCCAAAAGGTTCAGCAAGTGACGAAGGCTGTTATCCGATTCCGGAAGAACAGGTGCTTGGTTTTGGAACAATGCTTCCGTTTACAATTACTGAATGCAGGACAGAAAATATTTACTGCGATTCATCATATATTAATCCGGTTCAGTTTAATTTCCAGCATATGCTTACTGAAGGAACAGAAGCTGAAATTGCAAAGCATTTTAAAACTTTGCCGGAAATGCAGATTACGGAAAAAAATATTGCAATCGACGGAAAGGTTCTTTATCTTCATTCGCTGCCTGTTTCATTCAATTCAGTTTACACGGTAATAATTGATTCAGAACTTACTGACTGTTACGGAAAAAAACTTGACCGCGAATATATGTACGATATTAAAGTTCCGGATGCCGCAAGTTATGTTCAGTATAAAGATTACGGTTTTAAGATGCTGGAAAGTCAGTTTGATCCTAAGCTTGTTTTTGCTTATCAGAATGTCCTTAAAGAAGTTTCATACTATTCCGTTAAAGCGCTTACTAATGCAGACGGAAGCAGCAGGTTTCAGTCAAGTGATTCTTTTAATTTTGCTGACAGGGATATTCCTGAAAACAAAAAGATTATTGAAGCTGTAGATTTAAAACCATATCTTCAGAAAACAGCTGCAGGCTTCAGGGGAGCATTGGAATTTTATGCTGCCATAGATTACACATACAAAGTAACTGACTGGTACACAAAAGAAGTTTATAAAAAGAAAGATACTGCAAAAAATACTCAGACTATTCAGGTAACTGATTTGGGTATGACTGTACGCTTTGGTTACAATAAGGCTGTTGTTTTTGTAACAAGCCTGAGTACAGGTAAGCCTGTAGAAAATGCAGTCGTTAATATTTACAAAACAGACAATTCATTAAAGAACAATGAAATTATTACTTCTCCCGGACAGAATGTTGGTTTTTCAAAAACAGATAAAAATGGTCTTGCTGTAATTAAGTTCAAACCATACCAGCTTTATGGATGGAGAAGGGGTTCAAAGTTCTATTCTGTTTATGTTGAAGCAAAAACTAAGGATGACAGGGCAATATTCAGTCCAGACATTAATAGCATGTGGCAGTTTGGTGCTGAATCAGTTGGTTCTCCTTATTCTGCAGAAGATAATAATAATGTTACATTTATGTTTACTGACAGAGGTCTTTACAAGCCTGGCGAAAAAGTTACTTTCCGTGGCATAGACCGTACTTTGTCTGCCGGTGAATATTCTACTTACACAGGTGATTATACGATTACTGTTCAGACAAGAAGCTGGAAGCCTGTTGTTTATCAGACAATTAATGGTAAGACAAGTTCAAACGGTACTTTCTGGGGAGAGTTTACTGTTCCTGCTGATTTAGCTCCTGGCAGTTATGAAATATTGTATAAGCGAAATCGTTCAGATTATAAGAGCTACTGTTATTTTGAAGTTCAGTTCTTTGAGAGATTGCGTTTTGAAGCAAAGGCTTCTATTGCAGACTTAACTTATTACTGCGGAGATAAGCTTGATGCCGAAGTATTTGCACAGTATCTTGGCGGCGGAAGTCTGGGTGGCAGTAAGTACGAAGCATCATGGTCACGCGAACCGGTTGGTTTTGCTCCAAAGGGTGAAAAATTTGACGGAATGCGTTTTGGTCCGCTTCAGGGCTATGACGGAAGGACTTCTCTTGGCGAAGAAGAGGGCGTTCTTTCGGGAGCAGGAAAGGCAACTGTTTCGCAGCAGACTGGTGGCGAAAAGTTAAAGGGCATGGCTTACTCTTACCGCATGCAGGCAAATGTTACTGACAGCGGCAACCAGATGATAAGTGCTTCAAAGAGTGCAATTGTGCATCCGGCAAAATATTACATTGGTGTAAGCAAAATAAAAAATACAAAAGGTTTCCCAAAGAAAGGCGACATTTTAAAATTTGATTATACTTGCGTAACTCCGGAAGGGGAAGTTCCTCTTGAAAAAGATTTGCCTTCTGCAAAGAACCGTATCCTTAAGCTTGAATTGTTGCGCGAAGAATGGAAGCAGGTTCAGCAGATTGGCTGGAACGGTCAGATTAATTCGCGCTACGTAAGGGAAATGGTCAGCGAACTGGAAGAAACTGTTCCGCTTAAAGCAGTTGACGGTACAGAAGAAATATCTGTTGTTCCTCCAAAGGGTGGCGCTTATCTTTTAAGGCTTTCATCTGTTGATGCAAAGGAATGCGAAGTTATTACAGAAACACGCTTCTATGTTACAAGCAGCGACTGGTTCTGGTTTAACAGAGACCGTTCAGAAGAAATCACAATGATTACCGACAAGGAAATGTATTCTACCGGCGACACGGCAAACATTCTTGTACAGAGTCCGCTTCCTGCTGGCAAATACCTTATGACAATTGAGCGCGAAGGTATTCTTGAAGAAAAAATACTCGACTTTACAGAACCGACAAATGTCATAGAAGTTCCTGTTCGTGAAGAATATATTCCGATTATGTATGTAACGCTTTCTTCTTATTCAGTAAGAAACGGCGCACCGCAGAATACTTTTGAAACACCGGATATTGATAAGCCAAAGGGATATTTTGGTCTTGCAGTTTTGAATGTTGAAACGAAGGACAAAATGTTTGACATTGAAATTACAACAGACCAGAAGACTTACCGTCCGGGTTCTGAGGCTACAATTACGCTTCATGCTTCACAAAACGGAAAGCCTGTAAGCAATGCAGAAATTACACTTATGGCTGTAGACCGTGGTGTTATTGATTTAATCAATTATCATGTTGCTGATCCAGTTAACTATTTCTACAGCAAATACCGTTTCCCGCTTTGCGTAAGGGGCGGCGATTCGCGTTCACTGTTGATGGATCCTGTTACTTACGAAGTACGCAATCTGTTTGGTGGTGACAGTGCAGATGATTCTTCTAAGATTGAGGAAAGAAAGAATTTTGACCCTACTGCAGTATTTGTTCCAAACCTTGTTACCGATGAAAACGGTGATGTAAGCTATACGTTTACTTTACCGGATACAATAACCGCTTACAGAATTACAGCTGTTGGTGTTGAGCAGAACAAATTCGGTATAAGCGAAAATGAGATGCCTGTAGCAAATCCTGTTTCTGTACGCGATGTTCTTCCAAGAAAACTGCGCATTGGCGATACAAGTGAAACAGGCGTAACAATTTCAAACCTTACCGAAGAAGACCAGCAGGTAACTGTAGCGCTTGAAGTAACAGACGGTTTTGAAGAAGAAATAAAAGAAGACGATCTTGTCAAACTTCCAGGCAGCTGCGTTACTGTTGACGAAACGGAAAAAACAGTTACTGTTCCGGCTAACTCTACGCAGGCCATAATGTTCAGCATAAAGGCAAAGAAAGAAGGCTGGGTAACAATTAA
>JAZUKU010000067.1:0-1773 GCA_045643485.1 Treponema sp.
CTCACATAACTGGTGCAGAGCCTTTAAAAAACTGGACGCAGGTTGAAGAAAACGTATGGACTGCACGTGTTTCAAATAAAATCTTTGGTGAATACAATCCGTATAAAGTTCTGGTAAGCGGTGACTGGTTCATTGCATATATGATTGCTCATACAGATGACGTATTCCTTAACGAAAAATCAATGTATGAAGTTACCAAAAAGGAAGAAGTTGCTGTAGGTGCAGTTTCTGTTCCTTCATGGGATCATGAATTTTCAATTTACAAATGGTATGCAGAACAGGACGAAGCAGCAGATGAAACTGTTTTCTATGCAAACTTCCACGGAAAAAATCCTAACGAAGAAAATGTAGAAATTACAGTAAGACGCAATTGTTTTTATCCGTCGGAAGAAGGAAAAGGCTACATTACGTTAAGCGGCTTTAAAGTTTCAAAAGCAGCTACTCAGTGGGCACCTCCAACAGCTTATCAGGAAGGAATGATTGGACCTCACTGGTCAAAGGGCTGGATTATTGAAGACTGTGAAGTATACGAGTCAAAGTGTTCTGGAATTTCACTTGGCAAATACTGTCAGCCAAACAACGACAATAAATGGCTTAAGGAAAAATACAAGGATGGTACTCAGACAGAAAGAGACTGCATCTGTCAGGCACAGGTAGAAGGCTGGACAAAAGAAAACATTGGTTCGCACATTGTCCGCCGCTGCAACATTCACGACTGCGGTCAGACAGGTATTGTTGGACACTTGGGCGGAGTATTCTCGCTTATCGAAGACAATCACATTCATCACATAAACAACAAGCAGAATCTTGCCGGAGCTGAAATTGGCGGTATTAAGATGCACGCTGCAATTGATGTTGTTTACCGCAGGAATCATATTCACCACTGTACGCGCGGAATGTGGCTCGACTGGCAGGCACAGGGTACACGTGTTACGCAGAACTTCTTCCACGACAATGTTGTTCCAAAAGATTACAACCAGAACAAGGAAAGCATGATGGGTTGTGCAGAAGATTTATTTATTGAAGTTTCGCACGGACCAACTTTAGTAGACAACAATATTTTCCTTTCAGACAAATCAGTTAAGCTTGCTACAAAGGGTGTTGCTCTTGTTCACAATATTATTGCTGGCGGTTTAGTTGCAGTAGGTCTTGGAACAAACAACGGTGCGCCAAACATTCCTTCTCCACGCTATACGCCTTACCACATGAAGCATAGAACTGAAGTTCCAGGATTTATGACAATCCTTCACGGAGACGATAAATTCTACAACAATATTTTCATACAGCAGCCTCTTCGTCCTGCATTACTTGCCGGAATGAAGCAGTGTCAGAAAATGAAGAATGACTGGGATGACGGAAACATTCTTGCCGGTACATTTAAGTTTGACGATTACCCGACATTTGATGAATGGAAGGCAAAGTTTGAAGGCTACTGCGGAATGGGTTCGGAAACAACTGACCGTTATTATTCTAAGCTTCCTGTATGGGCAGCCGGTAACATTTACTTCAACGGCGCAAAACCAATGAAAAAAGAAACTGATGCTTATGTAGATACTAAGAACAAAATTACAATCGGTTATTCAGAAGAAGACGGAAAGATTAAGCTTGTAACAAATCTTTACGACTTCCTTCCGGAAACAAAATGCAGACTTATGCACACAGATGATATTACAATGGCATTTGAACCGGAAGAAAAGTATGAAAACGCGGACGGTCCGCCAATTACATTTGATACAGATTTCTTTGGAAAGAAGAGAGGAGATACCACAATAG
>JAZUKU010000068.1:0-7003 GCA_045643485.1 Treponema sp.
AACATCAGAATACTCTTCGCCTTCGTAAATTACTTTGCAGTACTCGCCGAATGCATTTGAACCTATTTTTTCTACAGAAGCAGGAATTATAACTGTTCTGATACCCGTATTGTAGAAAGCCATATCGCCTATTTCCTTAACAGAATCAGGTATAACAATTGCTGTAAGATTATTACAGTTTTCAAATGCATTATCATCAATAACTGTTACTGAATCCGGGATAACGACTTCTTTAAGATTATTAAAGTTAGAAAATGCATGTTTACCAATTTTTGTTACTGTAGAATCAAATTCTATTTTTGTAATTTCATTTGAATATTCAAACCAAGGCTGTTTATCTCCATAATCATAAGCAGGCATTTCACCTTTTCCGGAAATCTTCAACTTATCCTGCTGAACTAATTTCCATGTAATTGGATTTTTAACAATTTCGATAGTATATTCCAGTTTTGAAAAACTCGGAGCAGTCACTGTTGATGAAGCATTAAACTGTTCATGATAAATGATTAAAGTAAAAATTGACTTGGCAAAATCACCGGCACTATAGACTGGAAGAGAACCTGTTATTTCATATTCCTGTCCGGCAGATACAGCGTTTGAAATCCGAGGCCATTGAATAAGACTTGTTTCCTGTTCATATTCCCATACCTGTATTTGAATTCCATCCAGATTGCTTTCCGAAATAAAATTAATTCTGTAATTAACAACATAATCAGTTGTAATTTTTGAGACAGCACTTTTAATTTTCGCTGTACTTAATTCATAACCCCAGTTCCATTCACTATATTTAAATTCAAAAGATTCTTTTTTACCGGCACCCTTGTCTTTTTCGTGTTTTTTATCTTCTTCGGAATTAATATCTTCATCTTCAATCAATTGATTCGGTCTGGTAAAACCAAACTGTTCGTTTATAATATCTGCAAGAGAATTTTCACAAGAACTGAAAAAGACACTCAGTACTAAAACTAAAAAAAAAGTTTTCCTTATTTTCATTACTTCATCCTCATTACCTTTTTATATTGTAACACTAATTCAGTTTATTTAGCAAAAGCTGTGCATTGTTGTGTTCAGGATTAAGCTTGAGCACATACTTTAGCGAAAGGAGTGCACTGTTTACGTCACCGCCGGCAGCACTTATTTCGGCCATTCTGTAAATTATTTCTGCTTTCTTGCGGGAATCTGTTACGCGGGCAGAAGCTTTGTTCAGCAAATCAAGAGCTTCCTTTTCTTTTCCGCACTGACGGTTTATTTCCGCAAGATTTATGAATGCATTTATAACAGTGTTCTGTTCTCCGCCTGTACAGAGAGCCGGTGTTCTTGCAGCAAATTTTTCGATTATGTAAGAATAAAGACTTCTTGATTCAGATGAAGTAAGATTACCTGCAGCAAACCACGCACTTGTTTCAATTTCCCACAGCTTAAGAAGTGACGGCTGGCTTAACGGAGCAAACGGTATTTTTTCGTCAGCAGAATATGTTGAGTTCATGTATTTTTCGAATAGCACGTGCGCATCGCTTTTGTCACCGGAAGCAAGAAGCTGCGTAACTGCGTAATGCATTAATTCTGCAGGGTAAAGATTTTTTCCAACCTGATGATTTTCAAGGAATGTCCATACGTGCGAAACTTTTTCTGCTTTTGAAAGAGAATTGTCCAAAGCTTCGTTAAGCTGTTCCTTAAGCACTATAATCTGTGGATCAGAAAGATCTGCAAGCTGGTTTTCTATACGAGAAAGGACTTCTTCTACACTTACTTTAGGAAGAGCATCTTTCTTTTCCATTTTGATTGTCTTAAGTCCGCTTTCCCTAAGTTCCTGTTCAGCCCATGTTTCCGAAGGCATGTAGTAATTTTCCAGAGCCATTCTTCCGTATGACGCAAGGGCCGGTGCATATTCAGGAAACACTTCCATAAGTGAAACAAGCGTTCTGTATTCACCGTCAACATCATCGTGAAGGGCTGCATAATTTGCACTGTCTATGTAAACAGGCGGAACTATTCTGCAAAGAACAGGAGGCATTGCTTCTTTTGTATAAACAGGAAGCTTTTCTGCAGTAGAAGCAATTACAATCTGACGCTCGGCTTCTGCAGCATCTTCTTCGCCAAGAATGTAATAGCAGTCGGAAGCAAGGGCAGCAATTTCCTGCTCAAGATATTCAAACTTTGCGCTAAATGAATTTTCCTTTGGTAAAGGCTTTTTTGATTCAAGCAGATAAGTTACGCTTTCTGCATAAAGTGAAGCATCATAGCATACAGTTCCCCAGAAAAGTGCGTCTTCGCATGAAAGGCATTTTTCAGGAAGAAGAAATACTGCTTCATCGTAAGTGCCGTTCTTCATTTTAAGTGATGCAGAATTCCTTAGCCAGAGAGGCATTTTTGAACTGCGCCATGCATCTTCATAAACGCCAGTCATTCTTGAATCGCGGTAAATATTTTTCTTTGCAAATGACGCTTCTTCCTTCTGCTTAGCAACAGTCTTCCGGTCTGCGTTTGGAGAAAGTTTCTTTAACTTATATTTTTTCTTTGGAACAAATACTGAAAGACAGTCAGCCCCCCTTTCTTCTACAGCCTTTAGAACTGCTTCTGCATACAGCGAACTGAATTCTGTTCCCGACAGTTTTCTGCTGAACTCGAGCGCTTCTGTTACGCGGTCATGCCTCAGCATAAAATGAGTGTAGAGAGCAATTATTTCGTTATTGTCAGGAAATTCCTTTCTTGCTTTTTTTAGTACTTTTTCTGCAAACTCATCTTCGCCAAGCAGAATGAATCTTTTGTAAATACCTATTTTTGCGTAAGGAGTAAATGCTTTTTTAGAAGCTTTTTTAAGAAGGGAAAACGCCTCTTCCGTCTGACCAACGCGTATGTATGAATCTACGGAATCAAGCTGGTTGATTAAAGAGGAGTCGTCATTATTTGAGCATGAAAGCAAAAGCGGCCCCGAAAGAACCGCACATAAAATGAGAACCGTGACTGTAAGCAGGTACGGTTTCTTCATCTGCTAGGCCTTACCACCGTTTGATATTTCTTTACTGATACTGTCCAGAACTGCATTAATAAACTTAAAGGCATCGTCACTGCCGTATTCCTTTACGATATCAATTGCTTCATCAATTACAATGCCAGGAGAAACTTCCTTCTGGTAAAGCAAAGAAAATACACTGATTCTTAATATTGCAAGTGAAACCTTATTGATTCTGGAAATATCCCATTTTGCGCTAAGGTGAGCTTTAATCTGCTCATCAATCTGCGGTAAGTGTTCAACTGTTCCGGCTATTATAAGACGGGCAAAATCCTGAGCTTCTGTATTCATTTCTGAATCAGCTTTTTCTGATTTAGCCCATTCAAGTGTCAATAAATCATCTAAAGGCACTCCACCCACATCATGTGAATAAAGTGCCTGAAATGCTAATACACGACCTTTTCTACGTGACATTTATTTTCCTGTAAAAAGAGCGGCTTTCCTAACTACCAGTTAAGAAGTTTATCCAATGCGTCTCCAGTCTTCTTGCGGTCAACGTTTGCAGGAACATCAAGTTCTTTACTAAGGTCATCAATTGCCTGAATAAGGAATGAGCTCTGTTTCTGCTGAGTCAAGTTAGAGCGGATGTAATCGTAAACTGTAATTGTTGTATCAGGCTGAACAATATCACTTAAGCCAAGCATTCTTGCTTCATACTTTTTGAGTACTGAATAGAACTGATAGTCTGTGTCTGTTTCAACAAGTTCACTTGTAAAACCAATGTCCTTCTGGAACAATTCAAGAAGCTGGTTATATGCAATGCCAAGCTGCTGTGCGTGCTGCGCTGTTTTCTGAACAAGAAGATCTCCTGCCTGGTAAACAGTTCCGTTGTCTTTTGAATTCTTTATCTGGTCACCTGTAAGAGTCTTGTTGTTATACTTGTTGCTTAAGTCTGTAGCTGTTGCCCTTGCTCCTACTGCATCATTTCCTTTTGGAACGATAACAAGGTAAAGCTTGAGCATATCGTTCTGTACGAAAGAAGCCTTATTCATTTCAAAGAATGAACGAACTTCTTCGTCCGTAGCTGCAATACCCTGCATTTCAGCCTGTTTTTTTGCCATTATGTACTGCTGGGCTGTAAGCTGGTTCTTAAGGTAAACCTTATAGTCTGCAACATTCATACCTACCTGAGAAAGCATGAAGTCATCAAAAGACATTCCAGTCTGCTGCTTAACGATTTCTGCAAACTGCTGTTCTGTTACCTGCTGGCCTACCTGCTGAGAAAGACTCTGTACAAATGCCTGGTTAACCTGACTGTCTGTTATTGAAAGACCTTCTTTCTGAGCTGCCTGAACAACAAGCTTTTCGTCAATAAGGGCATCAAGTATCTCTTTCTTCTGTTCAACAGTAAAAGTTGTCTGTGCACCAGTCTGTTTCTGATAGATTTCGACTCTTGCCTTAAGCATTTTTAATGTAATTGTCTCAGATTTGTTGAGTTTTACTACAGCAAGCGGCTGTAAGTCATTCTGAGCAAAAATTGCTGCTGCAGACAAAATAAGTGCAAGTCCTACTACAAGACGTTTCATAAATTTCCTCTAAAAAAAGTGATCAATATAACAAACCGTTACAAGTTTATTCTACTACTAAACACTGTCATGCTCAAATTGTTACAGCATGGCAGCATTTTTTGTTATTTCTGCGGATCCAGTGGTAAACCGCCTGAAATTACTGCACGAATACGACGTACTCCTGCAGAAGAAGACTGTTCCTTCTGAATCTTGAATTCACCAATCTGGGCTGTATGCTGAACATGAGGGCCTCCGCAAACTTCCTTGCTGAACCAGTCATTCTTTACATCGCGGCCGATTGTGTAAACTTTAACGCTCTCACCGTATTTATTTGCAAACAATGCACGTGCTCCTTCGGCTTTTGCTTCGTCTAAAGTCATAACGCGCATGTCTACAGGTAAATCTTCCTTAATCTTTTCGTTAACAATGTCTTCTACTTTCTGAACTTCTTCCTTAGTCATTGGACGTTCGAAAGTAAAGTCAAAACGCATTCTTTCATTGTTGATGTTTGAACCTTTCTGTGCAACCTGGTCACCAAGTACGTTGACAAGTGCCTGCTGAAGAAGATGTGTTGCAGTGTGGTATTTTGTAGTAACATCTGACTGTTCTGCAAGGCCACCCTTTGCTGCTCCAGCTTCTGCTGTCTTTGAAAGTTCCTGGTGCTTTCTTTCTGCTTCCTTGAATCCGTCTACGTCTACTGTAAAGCCGTATTCAAAGCCAAGTTCCTGTGTAAGTTCAAGCGGATATCCGTATGTTTCGTAAAGATTATATGCTACTTTTCCAGAAATAATCTTTTTCGGGTTCTTCATTAAGTTTGGAAGGAGCTTCTGGAATTCAGCTTCACCTTTCTTGAGTGTAAGGCGGAATTTTGCTTCTTCGGCTGTAAGTTCCTTGAATACCTTTTCCTTGTTTTCTTCGAGTTCAGGATATGGTCCCTTGAAGTTTTCGATAACAACTTTTGCAATTTCTGCCATGAAGTCCTTATCAATACCGAGCTTCATTCCGTGACGAACTGCACGTCTGATTAAGCGGCGGAGTACGTAGCCTGCACCAACGCGGTCCGGTGTTACGCCTTTCTGGTCACCAAGAATGAATACTGCTGAACGGCTGTGGTCTGCAATGATGCGTACAGACTTGTCTTTTTCTTCGTCTGTGCCGTATTTGTAACCGTCTGCCATTTCACCGATTTTTTCAATGATTGGCTGGAAAACTTCTGTTAAGTAAACGCTTGTTTTGCCCTGGAGGATACAGTTTGTTCTTTCAAGACCCATACCTGTATCTACGTTCTGTTTTGGAAGAGGAACAAGAGTCTTTTCGTCAATGCGGTTGTACTGCATGAATACGTTGTTCCAGATTTCCATCCAGTTTGCAGAATCTGTGCCTTTGTTTGAACCTTCAGGAGGTAAGCCTTCACCTACCCAGTAGAAGATTTCTGTATCAGGACCACAAGGACCAGTTGGACCTGCTGCCCACCAGTTGTCACTTGCAGGAAGATATGCAATTTTGTCTGCAGGCATTCCATTGTCTTTCCAGATCTGTGCTGCTTCTTCATCGCGAGGAGCGTTTTCGTCACCGGCAAATACTGTTACTGAAATCTTGCGCGGATCAAGTGCAAGCCAGTCTTTTGAAGTAAGGAATTCGTAAGAGAAAGCAATAGAATCTTTCTTGAAATAATCTCCCAAAGACCAGTTGCCGAGCATTTCGAAACAAGTTAAGTGGCTTGGGTCACCTACTTCATCAATGTCGCCAGTACGTACACATTTCTGGTAGTCTGTAAGGCGTGTTCCTGCAGGATGTTTTTCTCCCAAAAGATAAGGAACAAGAGGATGCATACCGGCTGTTGTAAACAAAACCGATGGATCATTTTCCGGAATTAATGACTGTCCGGAAATTACTGCGTGATTTTTACTTTTAAAAAACTCAATGTATTTTGAGCGAAGTTCATTAGCGTTCATAACATTTTATAGTAAATTATTACATCTTTTTAGTCAACGGGAGCCGTTTTTCGCTTGTCACATAAGGGGTTTAATTGTTATTCTTTAAACATGAATACAGTAATTGGAATAATTCTTGCAGTAGTTGCAGTTATATTGGTAATAGCAGGTTCTGTGTGGCGCAGAAAAATAATTCTTGAGGAATACGAAAAATTCCGCGAACCGGAAAACAGCTACTCTCTTTTCATAAACAGGCACGACTGGGGATGTTCTGTTGACCGCATAATCATAAATGCAGGAGAATCGGCACTCAACTTTACGGAAGAAGACCTTGCTCCTGAAAAATTTTCGGTTACCGTAAACTATATTTCCGTAGATCCGGACAACCGGGAAGCTCTTGAAGTAACAAAGCCACGTTTTGCAGTACGAGCTTTCTTCTGTGACATAGAAGGAAATGAACTTGAGCCGGAAAGTCAGGAAATTCCACACATAGCACTTGATTTTGTTTCTGCAGCAAACGAAGAATGTGCAAAACCGTTTGAAGAAGG
>JAZUKU010000069.1:0-7094 GCA_045643485.1 Treponema sp.
AGCAGTTGCATGGGGAATGGTACGCGCTCTTGTTACAGGAGTAAAGCTTGAAGTAACGGAACTTTCCTACGCTGAAAAAATAATCGACATGCTTAAGGAATACGGTTTTGAAACAGTTACTCTTCCAGAATGCGTACCTCATACACAACAGACAGTAAACGCAATAATTGAAGGAATGCGCCGCGACAAGAAAAATGTTGACGGTAAGTTCCGCCTTATTCTTCAGAAGAACATCTGTAAAAACGTAATTACTTTTGTTGAAGAAGAAAAAATTAAATCAGCACTTAACTGAAATAAATTGCAGGAAACATAAATGAACAAGGAATTGTATTTTGACTACGCAGGAACATGCCCGTTCGATGAAGACATATTGAAGGAAGCACTTGCTTTTTCAACTGAACACTGGGGAAACCCGAGCAGCCTTCACGAAGCAGGCACTGATGCAAAAAAGGCACTTGATGAAGCACGTGAAGAATGTGCAAAAGCTCTTGGCGTAAAGTCAGAAAACATTTTCTTTACATCAGGCGGAACAGAAAGCGACCACCTTGCACTGCTTTCAGTTTTGACACGTCCGCAGAAAGGTTCAGTCGTAATAAGTGCAATCGAACATCCTGCTCTCCGCGAACTTGCAAAAATGATTACTAACACAGGCTGGAAAGTCATTACGGTAAAGCCTGATAAAAACGGAATCGTACAACCGGAAGCTGTTGTAAATGCTCTTGAAGATGATACAGCCCTTGTAAGCGTAATGGCAGTAAACAACGAAACAGGAGCTGTCCAGGACATATACGCTATAGCAGATGCTTTGACAGAAACAACAAAAGGAAAACGAAGGCCATTCTTCCACGCAGACTGTGTTCAGGCAGCAGGAAAAATTCCGCTCAACCTTAACCATCCGGGAATTGATTCAGCAGCATTTTCTGCCCACAAGATTGGAGGACCGCGCGGAATAGGAATACTTTACCTAAAGAAAGAATTCAATTCATTCCTTAAGGGCGGCGGTCAGGAAAAGAACATCAGGAGCGGAACAGAAAATTTATTCGGAGCAAAAGCATTTGCACTTGCGCTCAACAAGTATTTCATAAGCGAACGTAATTCTGAATCACAAAAGCGCTATGAACAGCAGAAGGAATGGACAAAAGAATTCATCAGTAATTTAATGACACTTACTAACTGCACGATGATTCCACACATACGCGGTACAGCAGAAGAAACAGACGGAATGTTTTCACCATGGGTCGTACAGGCTTCTTTCAAAGGCATTCCGGGACAGGTAATGCTGCGAGCCCTTAATGCAGAAGGCATTTACATTTCTACAGGAAGCGCATGTTCTGCAAGCAAGCAGTCACGCCCGATTCTTGACGCAATGGGCATATCTCCTTCAGAAAAGGAAACGGCAGTAAGGTTCAGCTTTGGACACCCTACTTCTTACGAGTCAATGCAGATTCTTTTTGAAAAAGTAAAATCAGTCTGCGGAAAGTTCTGCAGATAGATTCAGCTCAGCAAATACGCTATTACTGCAATTACAGCAAGCAGTCCGAAATTCAAAGCAGTAAAATACTTGAAATAACTTTTTCCTTCAGCAGACTTGCCTTCTTCACTTGCCTTGTAAATCTTGAATGAAATGAGGCTTGCAAGGGAAGCTATAAGTGTACCAAGACCACCAGCGTTTACACCAAGGACAAGAGCTTTTCCTTCAGCAGTAAAGTTTGAAAGAAGAAGAGCTGCAGGAACATTGCTTATTACCTGACTGAACAAAATGCCGGCTGCATAAGTTGCATTGAATGAAGAAAGATTTGCCTTAAGGAAATCAGAAATAGCCGGAATTGTAGAGACAGTTCCCGTAAAAACAAAGAAGCCCACGAATGTAAACAGGATGCTGTAATCAACTTTTTTGTAAAGTGAAATATTGCATATGCAGATTACAATTACTGTAACTGCAAGGGATATTCTGTAATCGACAACTCTGAATACAGTAAGTATAAGCACAATGAAATTCAGTACATAGAGAATGAAACGGAAATCAACATTTACTTTATTTTCATCAGAGCCTTCAAGCTGAATTGAAATTACATCATTCTTTTTTCCGCGTGTTAAGAATAAAATTATCAGGCTCAAAAGAAAAACAGAAGGAACTGCTATCTTAAGTGTCGTAGAAAAGAAATCTGCAGCACCAAAATTATAGAATGAATAAAGGAAAAGATTCTGCGGATTTCCCATAGGAGTTACGCAAGAGCCAAGGTTAGCACTTATTGTTTCAAGAATTACAAGCATCATGCATTTTAGTCCTGCCTTTGAGCAAAGCAGTATTGTAAGCGGAACAAACGTAAGAAGAGCAACATCATTTGTAACGAACATTGAAAAAACAAAAACAAGAAACGTCATTACAAAATAAAGTATGCGTGTATTTTTGCAAAGACGCAGCAGACGAGAAGCCGCAAAATCAAGAAGATTAATGCTTGAAAAAGCCTGAATTACAATCATCAGTGAAAAAAGAAGTGCCAGTACCCTGAAGTCAATTGAAGAAAGAACGACATTAACACCAGGCCTTATAATACAAACAGAAACAATTGCAAGCAAAACTGCAACACAAAGAACAATTTCTTTTTTGAGAAAATTAAGGAATTTCATTTGAAGAAGAGATTACAATATTGATTTATAAATATCAATAATCTTTTTCTTTGTAACAGTCTGCGGATTTCCAGGAGTGCATGCATCATTCAAAACACTTTCTGCTAAGAAATCAAGGCCCTTGGCTTCGACACCAAATTCCTTTAATTTCGAAGGAATGCCTGCGTCTTTAACAAGCTTTTCGACAGCCGCAATTGCACTCTTTCTTGCTTCAGCAGGAGTCTTTTTAGCGGCTGCCTTTACGCCAAGAGCAACTGCAATGTCACGGTATTTTGTACCTGTTGCAGAAGCATTGAATTTCATTACTGGAACAAGAAGCATTGCACATGCAACGCCATGAGGTATTCCGTAAACGGCACTTAGCGGATGAGCCATACTGTGTGCAAGACCTAGGCCGCAGTTAGAAAATCCCATTCCGGCAATATACTGGGCATAAGCCATCTGCTCACGGGCAGCGGCATTTCCCTTTATTGCACTGCGAAGGTTTTCGCCGATCATTTCTATTGCTTTAAGACAGTACATATCTGTAAGCTGCCATGATTCTTTTGTAATATAGCCTTCAATTGCATGAACAAGCGCATCCATACCTGTAGAAGCGCATAACTTTGCAGGCATTGTCTGTGAAAGTTCAGGATCAATTATTGCAACAGTAGGAATGCTGTGAACGTCAACGCATACGAATTTGCGTTCGCGGTCTTCGTCTGTAAGCACATAATTTATTGTAACTTCTGCTGCAGTACCGCTTGTAGTCGTAACTGCAAAAAGCGGAATGCCTTTATTCTTAGTATTAGACTCGCCTTCCAGCTTGCGTAAGTCAGTAACTTCCGGATTTGCAAGAAGAATGGAAACAGCCTTTGCTGTATCGATTACTGAACCACCGCCTATTGCTACAACAGCATCTGCACGGAACTGACGTGCTACTTCAGCAGCTTCCTTTACGTTACGGATTGTCGGATTTGGCTGAACCTTGTCATAAATCTGATAGATAAGCCTTGCCGTTGCAAGAAGCTTTGTTACTTTTGCAGTTACCTTATTCCTTACAAGGTCTGCATCTGTTACTATAAGTACACGTTCAAGATTACGCTTTTTTAATTCAACTGTAATAGCTTTGACAGCATCTTCCCCAAAATATGCTGTTTCATTAAGAATCATACGGTGGGCCATAACCACTCCTTACTACTTTACACTTATATAGTACTTTATTTATAAATCTAATAAGTCTAGTAAAATTTATACTATATTATGAGTCCAAAATGCCTATATGTCAAACTTATTTTAAGAATTCAGTCAAAATTCTATTAAAAATAACAATTTCTGGCAAAAAAAACCGGTTAAAACATATGGCCCCCTTTTCCATACGCTCTAACCGGCAGGTTCTTTACAGAGGAGAATTACTTTTTTAATTATTTACTTTATACCAGTACAGTCCTTCGTAATCGCTTTTCAAAAGAATTGCATTATTCCAGATTGATTCCTGATTAAACATATTTCCCTTAGCCTTAATTTCTTCTTCTGTTGTACATCTTTCGGCTGTAAGGTACCAGCTGCAGTTTTCCAGAGGAATTGTTACTGAATACATGTTCTGGCAGTTTTTGAAAGCATGCGGTTCGATGCATTTTACATCCGAGCCGATTACTGCTGTGCTGATTTTAAGGCTTTCAGTAAAGGCTTTTCCGCTTATTACTTCGATTCCTTCCGGTATTTCAAGCTGCACGTTGTTCTGAACGCTGGCATTTTCTATTGCTGTTACTATTGTCTTTCCATCGAACGAAAGAAGTGCTATGTAATCATATTCGCTGCCGTCTGTGTAGTCTGAATAGCGGCCTATTTTGCCTATACGGTAATAGTCTGCTTCGTTTATGCTATTTATTTGTGTAGATTCTGATGGTTCTACTGAAGGGGTCTGTCCCTCCTGTTCAACTGGCTGATCTTCTGCTGGTGTTTCTTCTACAGGCTGTTCATCTGAAGGGGTCTGTCCCCCCTGTTCAACCGGCTGTTCTTCTACTGGTGTTTCTTCAGCTGGCTGCTCATCTGAAGGGGTCTGTCCCCCCTGTTCAGCCGGCTGTTCTTCTACTGGTGTTTCTTCTACAGGCTGTTCATCTGAAGGGGTCTGTCCCCCCTGTTCAACCGGCTGTTCTTCTACTGGAGTTTCTTCAGCTGGCTGCTCATCTGAAGGGGTCTGTCCCCCCTGTTCAACCGGCTGTTCTTCTACTGGAGTTTCTTCTACAGGCTGTCCGTCTGAAGGGGTCTGTCCCCCCTGTTCAGCCGGCTGTTCTTCTACTGGAGTTTCTTCAACTGGCTGCTCATCTGAAGGGGTCTGTCCCCCCTGTTCGACATCAACATGTCTGAATACCGCAATAAACTCCATATTTCCAACAGTACCGTCTTCAATGCAAGCAGTAAAATCATCTGCAAGAGTAAAATTATCCCCGTCAGGAATAACTTTTTTCCATCCTGCAAACTCAAATCCCTCATAAACAAAATCAGCTGCAACAGGAAGAGTTATTCCCTTGTGGCGTGAGAAACAATATGTGAATGAATCTGCATTAAGCACAGCATTTGAAGGAATGATAAGGTCGACATAGTAAAGTTTTTCAATTTCATCCTGAGTAAGTTCAATGCTTCCTTTGCTTACAAGAGAATCTGCAACAGTAACGCTTTCATAAACAGTATTTAACGGACATCCGTCCTTGAAAAGACAGAAGCGTATGAAGTAAACTCCAGACTTTACATTTTCAGCCGTATAGAATGCCTTGTTCAGACTGCCGGAATATTCATTAACAGTAATGTTTGTTTCCGGATATTCTTCAAGCTCCTGTAAATCAGAATCAAGCAGACATGCCTTTACTGTAAAACCGCTTTTCTGTGGCAGAAGAAGAGCTATGTCTACAGAGCCTTTTGTTTCCATAGAATATTCCTTTACGCCAAGCTTGAAATCAAGTTTGTTTACTTCTTCTGGAATTATTTCAATGTCATCAATGCGGCAGATATATTTAGTTCCGTAATATGATGCATCAAGAATAAAACTGTATATTCCAGGAATGACTTCTACTTTAGCAGAAGCAAAATCTGTATAATTTGTCCAGCTGCATAATTCTTCTGTTATTTCCTTTACTTCTCCACTTTCGAGTCTGCATTTTTCTATTTTTGTCAGTGAGAAGCTGCCAAGTTCATTCACTGTATTTGTTTTTGGAAAAACTGTTCTTGTATTTGCAGAAAAGCTTATGTATGTTCCGCTGTCACCCATCTTAAGGTCGTTACAGCCGCTTATTCCTGCAATGAATACAAGAATACTTAATCCATATACTATTTTTTCAAGAATATTTGTTTTCATTGTCCTACCTCTACTCCACGCTGATATTTACATTTGTTGAATATGTAAATCCGTCATTCTGTGCCACAACCATTATGCTGTATATTCCTGCAGTAAGGTTTTCTGTATTCAAAGTGAATACATTTTCATAATCGAGTGACTGTAATATTCCGTCTGCATACCATTTGCAGATATAGTTTTCAGGAGCAACGAATGTAATTCCGTCATCTGTTTTATTCCAGGTGATGGAAATGTCATCTTTTCCAACAGTTGTTACAGTTATTGCATTTTCCTGTTTTTCAGTGATTTCTTTCTTCTGTTCAGGTTCTGCAGGTTCTTCTTCTGCCAGCTGTTCTTCTTTTGTTGTTTCAGGATTTTCAGCTTCTTCCTTTTTTTCTTCGGAAGGAGTTTCTGTTTCCTGTTCCGGTTCATCAGTTACTTCTGTTTCTTTTTCGGAATTGCTTTTTTCTTCAAGTTCCTGAATTCTCTTTTTTAATTCTTCATTTTCTTTTTTAAGAGATTCCATTTCTTCAGCTACCGGTTTTACTTCTTCAGTAGTTTTTTCTTCATCTGAAGTCTTTTCATCTTCTGCAGCTTTATTACCTTCTGACTGTTTTTTATCTTCAGCCTTTTTTTCTTCCCTGTTTTCTGAAGATTGTTTTTCTTCCTTACTGTCAGTCATATTTTCTGACTTTTTGCTTTCCCTCTTATCAGTTCTGTAAACTGTTTCTGATTCATTTTCAGGAAGGCCTAATTCAAAATCAAGCAGACATGAGCTGAATGTAAATGAAAATGCCATTGCCAGAATCAAGTAAAGACAAGAAATCTTTCTGTTTTTCATAATCACTCCTTTAAATTCACATAAGAACACAGCTGGTAAACGTTTTATCCCCTTTCATTGATTTAACAACTGACACGCTTTTTTTTGTTACCTGTTTACAAAATTTAATATTTTGTCATTTATTTTTCCAAAATCACTTGTTTTACATTATTTTTTATGTTAGTTTTGCCCTATGAAATTACGGAATAAAATAATTTTTTCAGTTGTACTTGCTTTATTTTCATTTACTTTGATTTTTACAGGCTGTTTCAAAAAAGCTGCTGAATCTTCAGATAAGGAAGACAACATTAAAATCTGCGCAACATTCTA
>JAZUKU010000070.1:0-11424 GCA_045643485.1 Treponema sp.
GGAAGCGACTTCTTCCTTATGCCGTCAAAATACGAACCATGCGGATTAAATCAGATTTATTCAATGCTTTATGGAACACTTCCAATCGTAAGAAAGACAGGCGGACTTGCAGATACAGTACAGAATTACAATCAGGAAACAGGTGAGGGCACAGGCTTTACATTTGATCTTCTTACACCAAGAGCAATATATGATACTGTAGGCTGGGCTGTATGGGCTTACTACAACAGAAAGGATCATATTGCCAAGATGCAGAAAACTTCAATGCAGAAGAAATTCGGCTGGGACCTTGCAGCAGAAGAATATCTTTCTGTTTACCAGGAAGCTTTGTTAAGGGGCTGCAATTAAAAGATAATCCAGTCTCCGTCAAGTGTAAGATACCAGTCTGCAACAGGAGATGTAGAGTCTGACGTATACCATGTAATGCTTCCGTCTCTGTTCAGGACAGCAGTCATATTGCTTGTAGAATCTGCTTTTAACGGTAAAGATGCAGAACGCTTTAACTGTGTACTCTTTTTCTTTGTAAGATTATATGAACGGACTGCAATTTTTCCAATGTTGGTGAAAAGTGTTGACTCTTCAAGAAATGCAACTGCATCAGGATCTTCATCCTGAATCTTTAACAGTGAAAGTGTTTTTCCTGTCTTTGGCTGATAAGAAAAAACTTTTGTAACAGTCTTTGAATTTTCTGCAGCAATTGCTATTCCGTAGAAAGGTGAATCTTCCTTTGAATTATCATAGCATAGTGAATAAGCTATAGTACCTGAAAATTTCAGCGGTAATGTTTCACCTGTTTCTATATTTACCTGAACCATTGAAGTAAGCGGTTCAACTGCAGCTGTTTTTGCAATGTATGCAAAGGAATCGTTATAAAGAATTGCATCCTGTAATGCAGAACCGGAATATATTTCCCTCTGTTCTGAAGTTGCAAAATCGTAAATATTTACAGAAGAATTACCTTCAATGTAAATGAGCTTGTCCTTATAAATTTTTAATGAAGTAAGGATGTTTTCCGGTGTAAAGAGAACCTGTGTTTCACCGCTGCCGTCAAATTTTACATAGAGAACATTTGAGCGCATTCCCTTTGCCCAAAGTATTGCGCCGTCTTTATACTTGATCAGGTTTGTGTGCATTGTATTCGAACAAATCTTTTCAGCTGCATTAGTTTCGAATGAAGTCTTAAAGATGCTTCTTTCTGTAAGACAGTAAATGTTTCTTGAATCAGAACAGATATCGTAGATTTTTTCATACTTCTTTTCGGAAATAGGGAAAAGCGTAAGTTTTTCTGATTCAGGAATTGCATTCATTTTGTAAATGTTTCCGGAAGCTGAACCTAAATAAATAAGGTTAATGTTTTTTCCTGCACAAGTAAAATAATCCTTTCCCTTAGGGCCTGTAAATTTCTTAAGAAGGAGAGGTGCAGGGGGATTATATACATTGTCAGAAGATGCAGTAACCTGAGTTTTTAGGAATTCATTAGTTACCTTGTTAAGCTGGTATTCTTTTCCGTTAGTCGTCGTAAAATAAAGGCCTTCTTCATAATCAGAGCGTGAAGTAAAGACAAGTGCCTGGTTTGAAGGATAAACTGCTATATTCTTTCCAGAAAGTGCATCAATTATGTAAACTGAATTTTCCTTGTAACCTGCAAGGAATCTGTTTTTTGTATCTCCGCTTCCAAAAAGGCATACCTGTTCAAGACGCTGTTCTGCACTAAATTTTGCTTTCTGTTTATTTGAAGAAAGACTGAAATAAACAATGCTTCCTGTCTGTGAATACATGATGAGGTTTTTTTCACTGTCACCTGTTTTAAGGAAGGTACAGAGGCTCGGCATATTTCCAGGCTTTTTTGCAACGCTGCCAGTTGAAGAATCAAGAATATATACGCCATTCATTGCTGCCGTTCCAACAAGAAGGTATGTTCCTTTTTCAGAATATGACAATGCTGTTACCGAATCAGGAAAACGTTTTGCGTATTTACGTGTAAGTGTTTCCCAGTTCCATACGCTGACTCGGTGAATTGAAACACCGTCTGTTTCGTAAACTGCAACTTCTTTAGTGTTAGGGTTTCTTGCAATGAGCTTTATCTGAAGGTCTGTTATCTGATAATGCTCACCGGAATCATTTTCATTCCATTTGATTAAAAACCCGTCTTTGCCGGAAGAAATGAAGGTAGTCTCATTTACTGCAAATGTTTCAAGAGGAGCAATATGTGTTACGGCATCATCATGTGCCTGTGAAGACACAGTTGATTCTGCAGTTGCGTTAAAAATAAATGAAAAAAGAAATAAAGAACAAACAAAAGTTAATTTTCTGTATATTTTTTTATACATATTAATACTACCTCTTAAACTTAAGTATAAAATACTGTATGTCGCCTGTTAGCGCAAGCACCAGAAGGAATCCAATGAATGCAAGTCCTACAAACTGTATGTAATAAAGGAATTTTGGAGAAAGCTTTTTTCCCCTTATCCATTCAATTATTGAAAAAAGAATAAGCCCGCCGTCAAGAATCGGTAAAGGAAGAAGGTTCATGATAAAAAGTGAAATGCTCAGTAATGCAAGAAATTCAAGCGTACTTATAACGCCGACTTTTGCACTTACCGTAAAGCTTTCCTTGACTGTATCGCCAAGCATTGTAGTAATTCGTGCAGGACCGGAAACTGCTTTTGTAAGGTTTATGCCCTTAAACAAAATGCCCAGACTCTTTATCGTTGTGGAAATGAGTTTTCCTGTCTGCAGGACACCTTCCTTTATTGCACCAAAGAATGAATGCTTGGGATATTCCTTAACGACAACAGATTCAGGCATGGAAACAATTCCAATCTTTCCGCTTCCAGTATCCTTATCAAGAAGTGAATGTACGTTGAATGAAAGATGTTCGCCTTTACGGTCAACTGTAATTTTTAAATCTTCATTCCCGTGAAGTGAAATGTATTCTGCGATGTCAGTAAAATCGGTCATTTCCTTACTGTTGATCGTAAGTATTGTATCTCCTGAACGAAGTCCAGCATCGTAAGCCGGTGAAGGAAGTTCCGTGTATCCTTCAATGTCACGTGTCATGTTTACCTGACAGCCGGCACTGTAGTAATTATAGCCCATAAGTGCAATTACAAAAAAAGCAATGAATGTAAAGAAAAGATTGAAGAAAGGTCCTGCAAAAGCAATAAGCATTCTTTTTACAGGATGCACGCCGTAATAAGAATCCTTGTCTCCACGTATTTCAGTATCATTTTCGTCCAAAGCAGTCTGAAAATCTTTCTGGCCTTTCATACCGCAGTAGCCGCCAAGAGGAATAAGGCTTAACCTGTAGTCTGTCTGTCCCCACTGGTGATGAAGAAGAACAGGTCCCATTCCAATTGAAAAAGATTCAACCTTAACGCCGCATATTCTTGCTGCGACAAAATGTCCCAGTTCGTGAAAGAAAACAAGAAAACCTAAACCAAGAATGCCGTATACTACAGTCAATTATCTATTCTCCAGAAACTGTTTTGCAAGAAGACGTGCCTTTGAGTCAGCATCAAGAACTTCCTGTACAGAACAAACTTCCTGTGAAAAGTCATTCTGTAATACTTTATAAACACATTCTGCTATGTCAGGGTAACTGATTTTTCTGTCCAAAAATGCGTGGACTGCAATTTCATTTGCTGCATTGAAAGCAATTGGGTATTTGCCGCTTTTTTCTGCACATTCATAAGCATATGAAAGAAGCGGGAAGTCATCAAAACGCGGCTTTAGGAATGTCATGTCGTGTCCGCATAAATCAAACGGTTCAAGATAATTTTCCCTGTATTCAGGCCAGCATAATGCTCCATAGATTGGATGCCTCATGTCAGGATTGCTTATCTGTGCGTAAAGCATTCCGTCATTTGTCCTTACAAGAGAATGTATAAGGCTCTGCGGATGAACAACTACCTTTATTTTTTGTGTAGGAAAATCAAACAGTCTGCAAGCCTCAATAACTTCAAGTCCTTTGTTTGCAAGAGTAGAGCTGTCTACTGTAATCTTTGGGCCCATATTCCATGTAGGGTGATTGAGTGCCTGCTCAACAGTTACATTTTTAAGCTGTTCCTTGGTAAAGTTTTTAAACGGTCCGCCGCTTGCTGTAATTACAATTTCATTTATGTTCTGAGTACCTATTTTTTGAGTAAGGTTGAATATTGCTGAATGTTCACTGTCAACAGGAATTATCTTTGCATTTGATTTTGATGCAATGTCCTTAACTAAAGCCCATGCCATAACGACAGTTTCCTTGTTGGCAAGAGCAAGATCTATTCCGTTTTCAAGAACAATGAGTGAAGGAACGAAACCGTCACTTCCGGCAATTCCGTTTACTGCAATGTCAGCATTTGACTGTTCAATTAATTTCCTTATGCCGTCAATTCCGTCTTCGCTGAACACAGTTCCCATACAGTTGAATTCTTTGCAAAGTTTTTCTACTGCATCTTTATTTTTACCGGCAGCAACACCGCAGACTTCAAATTCATCTTTCATATTACGGCAGATATCAACTGTCTGTCCGCCAATTGAGCCTGTACATCCGAGAATAAGAACTCTTTTTTTCATAGAATAACCTGAACTTATGCTATTGGTCCAAAGAATAATTTAACGAGGAAGTAATAGAACGGTGCTGAAACAATAATTGAATCGATTGAATCAAGAATACCGCCTCTTCCCGGAATAATGCATCCGCTGTCCTTGCAGTCTGCAGAACGCTTTAATACTGATTCTCCAAGATCACCTATAATTGATGTAAATGCAATGATTGTTCCAAGAATTATTACTTTACCAATTGAGCTGCCGAATACTTCCGGCCATATGTAATAACCGGCAACGCCTGCTGCAATTGAACCGATAATGCCGCCTATAAAACCTGCAATGCTTTTGTTAGGACTTGCCTTTAAGATGTTGCGGTTGTTTTTTCCCATTGTCATTCCAAAAAGCCATGCTGCACTGTCGCATAGGAATACCATCATAAGGAACAAAGTAATTACAGGGAAAGAAATGTTTCTTGTAACTGTTACTGCTTCGTTATCTTCAACAATCTGAGTAAATACAGTCATTCGTGAAATGAACGAAAGAAGATATCCTATGTAAACAGCAATGAATGTAGAAGCTGCAATTCTTTCAAGAGAAAGTTCAAATGACTTTGATGAAAATATTTCGTAAACAAGGAAAACAATAAAGCATAAAACAAGGGCAAAAGTAATTATTTCTTCTGAAAAAGGAAAAGCATTTTTTGTAAATGCAGGAATTACATATTCAAGAAGTGCTGTAAATGGAATGAGAGTAGAGAATACAGCAACAAGAGCTTTTGGCATGAGTTTTATTTTATTTGAAAAAATATTATATACTTCGATTGAAGCAATAACGGATGTAGCACAGATTGCAATATGAAGAAGCAAATGATTATATGCCTTAAAGAATACAAGACCTATTACAATTGGTATACCAATGAAAAAAACTAAAAGTCTTGAAAGAAGTTTACTCATTTTTTACTCCCATATATTAAATACTTAAACCGGAACAGCACCAAATCTTCTGGTACGCTTCTGATATTCTATAATATTATCATAAAATTCAGTTTTATTATAGTCCGGCCACAATGTATCTGTAAATAGTAACTCTGCATAAGCTGAATTCCACATAAGGAAATTGCTTAAGCGCTTTTCTCCGCCTGTACGAATCAACAGGTCAACGTCAGGCAAAGATGGTATGTCAAAACTTTGGGCAAACTGCTTTTCATCCAGTGTGCTCAAGTCTTTGTTTTCTGAATTTAATTTCTTTATGGCACGAAGTATTTCGTCACGTCCGCCGTAATTGATTGCAAGCGTAAGTGTAAGACCGTCTGTAAAATCCTTTGTGTCATTCATTGCAGAAATAAGTTCCTGCTGTATGTCTTTAGGAAGACCGTTAATGTCTCCAAGATGCTTTATTCTTATATGATGTGATTTGTAAAAGTCGAATTCGTTAAGAAGATGCTTTCGTATCAAATCCATAAGGAAACCTACTTCCTGTTCGGTACGTTTCCAGTTTTCTGTAGAAAATACGTAAAGCGTAAGGTATTTTATTCCAATGTCAGCTGCGGCTTCTGCTATTTTCTTAGCTGATTTAAGTCCTTCAAGATGACCTTTGGAACGGATCATTCCTTGGTTTTTAGCCCATCTTCCGTTACCGTCCATAATTACTGCTACGTGAACCGGAAGATTGGCTTTATCAGGAATATTTAAATTGTCAGTAGAACCAGATGTAATGTCAGACAAAACTTAGTCCATTATTTCTTTTTCTTTAGAATCATATACTGCATTGATTTCAGCAATATATTTATCTGTAAGCTTCTGGAGCTTGTCTGTTTCAACTTTAAGCTGGTCTTCTGTAATTTCGCCTGCTTTCTGCTGTTTCTTCAAATCATCGTTACCATCGCGGCGGATGTTGCGGATTGTAGTGCGGTATTTTTCAGCAGTAGTTTTTGCCTGTTTTACAAGATCCTTGCGGCGTTCAGCTGTTAACGGCGGAATCTGAATGCGGATAACTTTACCGTCGTTTCCCGGGTTAAGTCCGAGTTCAGCTTTCTGAATTGCCTTTTCGATAGCAGAAATAAGCGATTTGTCAAAAGGAGAAATAACAACTAATCTTGCTTCCGGAATAGAAATTGTACCTACCTGATTGAGTGGAGTAGGAGTACCATAATAATCAACGCGTACTCTATCAAAGATATTAGCACTTGCGCGGCCTGTTCTGATTGTATTGAATTCATCTTTCAATGAAGCAACTGTTTTTTCCATTTTGCTTTCATATTCTGCCATAGTATTTCTCCTGTATAAGAAAATAAAAAGAAACGGCCTGCATATTAAATACAAGCCGTTTTTGTAAATCAAAAATTATTTACCAAGGATAAACTGCTGAACTTCAGCGAATGAAAGTTCTGCTCCAACTTCCTTGCCAACTTCTGCAAGTTTAGCTGCAACAGTCTTTTTGTCATCCTTTACGAACATCTGGTCAACGAAACAGATTTCAGCAAGGTGCTTCTTGATCTTTCCAGCAAGAATGCCTTCGCGAACGTTTTCTGGCTTAGCCATAACTTTTTCATCGTTAGCCATCTGTGCCTTGAAGATTTCTTTCTGTTCATTGATGTATGATTCTGGAACATCTTCCTGCTTGTTGTAAGCTGGTGTAAATGCTACAAGGTGCATACAGCAGTCGCGTGCAAATTCCTTAACTTTGTCGTCTGTTGAGCCTTTAACGATTGTAAGACCAGCTGACTTGAAGTCTGAGTGGATGTAAATACCAACTGAAGAATTTTCAGGAACGTCAAATACTTTTACAGTCTTGAGTGACTGGTTTTCACGAGTCTTTGTAGCAAAGCCCATGAGAACGTCTGAAAGTTCTGCGTTAACTTCTGTGTATCCCTTTTCGAATACTAAGTCTACGATTTTTTCACCGCAAGCAATGAATTCTTCATTCTTTGCAACGAAGTCTGTTTCACATACGAGTTCAACGTATGCAACTTTATTTCCATTCTGACGGATAAAGATGCGTCCTTCGCTTGTTACTCTTTCTGCACGTTTTGCAACAGCAGCAAGTCCTCTTTCTTTCAAGAGTTTTTCTGCAGCAGCATCATCGCCGTTTGTTTCAACAAGTGCTTTCTTGCATTCCATCATTCCGGCACCAGTCTTTTCGCGAAGTGCCTTTACTAATGAAGCTGTAATTTCCATAGTTATACTCCATATATTTTGTGCCTGAAGTTACTTAATTAAAGCAAGCTTCAGACACCTGCATTAATTATTTTGAATAGACCTTGTCTTCGTCAATCAAATCCTGTTCTTTTTCGTCAGCTTCAACATCTTCTTCTTTCTGTTCTGTTGGCTGATAGTTTGAATAATCAACGATTTCTTCATCATCTTTTCTGATTGATGCATCTGTTGTTACATCATCATCATCTGAGAGGTTTTCAATGATCTTCAAGCCCTGTTCATTGTCTGCTTCGATAACAGCATTAGCAATGATAGAAGTAAAGAGGCTGATTGCACGGATAGCATCGTCGTTACCTGGAATAGGGAAGTCAATGCCTTCTGGGTTACAGTTTGTATCTACAACAGCTACAATCGGGATACCCATTCTGTGAGCTTCTGCAACTGCAATCTGTTCTTTGTGTGTATCGATAATGAAGATTGCTCCAGGGAGTTCCTTCATTTCTTTAATACCACCGTAGTTCTTCTGGAGCTTTTCCTTTTCTTTTAAAAGCTGAGTAACTTCTTTCTTTGTGAGGTTGTCAAAAGTACCATCGATTTCCATCTTTTCAATTTTCTTGAGACGGAGAAGTGATTTTTTGATTGTAGAGAAGTTTGTGAGAGTACCGCCTAACCAGCGGTTGTTTACGTAGTACATGCCGCAGCGTTCAGCTTCGTTCTGGATAGCCTGCTGTGCCTGTTTTTTAGTACCAACAAAGAGTACTGATTTGCCTGAAGAGGCAACCTTACGGATTACATCGTAGCTGTCTTTGATAGCTGTGATTGTTTTCTGTAAGTCAATGATATGAATCCCGTTTCTTTCTGTGAAGATATACTTCTTCATACGAGGATCCCAACGCTTTACCTGATGTCCGAAATGTACACCGGACTCAAGAAGACTTTTCATGGTTACAACTGCCATGAGTAACTCCTTCACCGGAAAAACAATTAAGCCAAAGCTTAGTTCTTCAGCACAATTTACCGCAAGTCATTACAGCCTTGAGTAAACTGCTGTTTTTCCACCTAACCTTATTTCTCGTAACTGAAAGACTGATGTTAACAACATTTCTAACAGCCCGGAAGATCAGTAACATAAAATAATTTTATGTCCTGGCAAAAAAATAAATTACTTAAAGATTATTTGAGCAAAGTATAATTTTGCTCTCTGAGAATATCATAAAGCTCGAATATAGGCAACCCCATGACAGAGCTTTCTGTACCTTCCAGCTTGGAAATAAAGCACGAAGCCATGCCCTGGATTCTGTATGCACCAGCTGCTCCATGCCATTCTCCTGTAGAAATATACGCTTCTATTTCCCTGTCTGTCATAGGAGCAAAGTGTACTTTATTGATGGAAGTTCTTGTAGAAAGATAATGAAGTTCTCCGTTAAAGAGAGCAATGGAAGAAACTACTTTATGTGAATGTCCCTGGAATGCCTTTAAAAAAGCAAATGCTTCATCCTGATCCTTAGGCTTTCCATATATTTTCCTGTTAAAGATAATTACTGTATCTGCGCCAAGTACCCATTTAAGTTCCTGGTCAGCAGGAGTAGCCTTTACAACAGCTTCAACTTTTTTTGAAGCCAGATATTCAGGAACCTGCTCAAGCGGAATGTTTGAAGGATAATTTTCTTCAATGTTTGCAGGATTTACAATAAAGGGAATATCAAGTTTCTTTAAGATTTCCTGCCTTCTTGGAGATGATGATGCTAAAATAATTGGTTCCATAATGACTCCGTTCTGGAATGAAGCTGATTAAATAATAATGATTTTCTGAATGATTGTTAATAGATTAAAATAAAAAAATGAGAGATATGGGATTCGAACCCACCGCCTTCGGCTCCGGAGGCCGACGCTCTATCCAGATGAGCTAATCTCTCGTAAAAAATTAAGGCATACTTGGAAAAGCATGCCTTTGATTTGAAAAATTATTTATGTTCAGTAAGTGAATTACTTTCCTGAGTTTCTTAACTTCTTAAGAAGATCAAGTGCCTTTGTCCTTACTGTTGTAACATATCTTGGATTAGCTGCAATTGAAGTAAGTGTTTCAAGCATTGTTGAATAATCTTCAACTTCACCTGAAAGCTTGTCGTAAGCATCAATTACTTCATAAGCAAGTGAACTGCTTGGGTTAAGAACTGCTGTTCTTTTCTGTGTCCAGGCAATTGTCTTGATTACTTCATCATTCTTTGCAATACCAATGTTTCCAAGAGCGCGGATTGCAGCAGATGCAACCATCGGTTCGTTATCGTTAAGTGTAATTGACATAAGTGACATTACAGATTCTTCTGTTTTGATTTCGCCTAAAAGATCACATGCCTTTGCGCGGATGTCAGGATAGTTGTTTGTAACACGTCCGTTTGTTCTTTCCTGCTGAATTGTTCCTTCGCTTGCAAGTGAATTAAGTGCTGCTGTAATAGCCGGAGAAGAACGGCCGTCATTAAGGATTTCTTCAATTTCTTTTATAGCAACCAGCTTGTTGTCATAACTGTCTGAAGCAGCAAGTTCTGTGATAACGGCAGCTTCAATGCTTGTCATATATTCATTTTCAACAGAAGTTTCTGATTTCTTAGACTGTGCTGAAATAAATGAGCAGAATAAGGCTCCTAAAAATAAAACTGTTGCTGTTTTTTTGAAATTCATCGTGTATCTCCTCCTAAAGAGCATCCATACATTGATTTTAATTCAATAAAGTCAAAAAATCAATGTTTCAAAATAATTCTTCACTATATTATCGTAAGAATCACGTAAACTCTTAATACCGGCTTTAAAGATTTTTAGTCATTTAAAGGAGGCAGTTTAAGCTTCCAGATTCCGTTTAATTTAATGAAATAATAGTAAACTACATCCTGCGAATCAGTTACCTGTACAGCTTTTACATAAGAGTCCGAAATATAGCGGATTTCATCTATCTGTCTGCCGATTCTTGACTGAATGAATACGAATTTAAAGTAATCTTCGAGTGAATTAAGCTGAATGCCTTTTATTGGAAGCATTGCAGAAACTTTCTTGAGGTTACCCTTAAGGCTCCAGTATGAAAGGCTTTCCGGTTCAACAAATGTTTTCCATGTAAGGAAATCCTTTCTGTCCATTACGTCATCAAGCTTCTTGATTCTTGAAAGAATGTCTCTTTTATCTTCAACGAAGTCTTCAATTGATACTGAACCTTCCATGTTGTTGATTGAACGTTCGTATTCTTCGCCGTAATCTGTAATTTCTTCAACTACAGGTTCTTCTTCAAGCATGTCATCAAATTCTGAAAATTCTTCCTGAGGCTCTGGTTCTGACTGTTCTTCAATAACTTCTTCAACAGGTTCCGGTTCTGGTTCAAATTCCTGTTCCGGTTCTGAAATTTCTTCTACGACAGGTTCTTCAATTATTGATTCTTCAACAACAGTTTCTTCAACTGCAACTGGCTGTGGTTCTTCCTGAGGTACCTGATTATCTGATTTATCTGTAGTAGCACATCCGGTAAGGATTAATGCTGCAGCAAGTAATATTAAATAAATTATTCTCTTCATACTGTTTATACTATCATTTTAACTTGTTTTAGGCAAATGATTATTCTTATCTTAGGCCAAAAAACAGAATAATTGTAAACGGTCACTAATTCTGATATAATAAGGTCAGAGGTATATATGTTTACTGCAGTTTTTCCAGGTTCATTTGATCCGCCTACATTAGGACACATGAATGT